>JBFFND010000312.1:0-3576 GCA_041563375.1 Gammaproteobacteria bacterium
ACTGTCTACTTGACAGGGTGTATAATCAATTGAGTGCTTTTCTTTTTATGTGTATAAAAAAACGGCGACCAGGGTCGCCGTTTTAGTACTGCCAGTTTTAACAGCAGGCTTTAGCTACGTCGACGGGCAATTGCAGCCAGACCCATAAGGCCCGAACCAAACAACCACACCGCCGCCGGAACCGGCACCGGCTGCAGGTCAACACCGAGCGTGCTACCCATCACTTCCAGGCCCGCATTGAAGCCGTCGAAGTTAATCTGGTAACTGTCCGGTGTACCACCCGCCAGCAGATAGGATGAATCCTCATACCAGGTACTACCACCATCCCAGCTCATGCCGAGTACAAAATTGTAATCGTCAAGCAGGGTAATGGTACTGCCGTTGAAGCTTGCATCCCAGTTACTGCCATTCGCCAGAAAGCTCACTTCGCCACCGAGGGTGCCGATGGTTAAGCCCGTTCCGCCGAAATCAGCTTCGTCAAACAATGCAAGTGAACCACCATTGGTGCTCAAGCCGGCGATTTCAAACTGTAAAAAGTCTGTATCCGCATTGGTTGGCACCCATACCGTGGCTGCATTTGCAGCGCCCATACTCAGGCTGATAACTGTTGCAGTCAGTATCGTCTGTAGTTTCATCATTTATACCTTATTTGTAATTTCATCATTTATATCTTATCGGCAACCGTATCATCTAAATATGATGCAAATATGATGTAAATATGATGTTTAGCGCATTCTACTTCTTGTTCGCTAAATACCTTCCCTGTTGTTTTACCAGAAAGAACCGCCTGGAAAAAAATTACAACAGTCAGATATCTGCAAAATCCACACCAACTAAAACAAGACGTATTTTTTATTTAACTTTCAATAACTTACAATAAGTAACGAGTTCTATTATATGGATACTCGATATAAACTGTATTGATGGCCGCCCTTTGTCCGTCGCAATGTGTAAACTTTTCTGAACGGTTTTACTCAATGTCTGACAACGGCCAGTTGACCCAGCCGCTACAGACTTTAAAAAGGAGGCATATTGCCTCCTTGTATAAAGCTTAAACAGCCGGTCTACACAATTGATTAATCAGAACCACAACTAGAAAGCCGCATCAAAGCCAAACAGAATATAATCCTCACTGCTCAGGTGGCCGGTCCAAAAAGTACCGGTTTTCTGCTCTTCATCCAGCAGGTCGTAATTGACCTCAATCACCCCTTTCAGGTTGCGCATAAAGTAGTAGGAGGCATTCAGGCTCAGGCTGTTCATTTCAATGCCTTCATAGACGGTGTCAGAGTTTTTGAAATCATCCGCTTCAGCATAGTTATACAGTAAGGAGTAGCTCCAGCGATCACCGGTGATGTAATCCACACCGATAAATCCCGCCAGCCAGTCATAGTCACTGCCCTGGTTGATAAAATCGTCCCACTGATTCATCAGGATCTGCGCAAACCAGTAGGTCTTGCCGCCAACCTGGCCGGATAAATCCAGGCCAGCAATGCGCTTATCGGTGTAACGGTCACCCTGGTCCGTACCCGCATTACCCGTGGCATTGCGTTGTTCACCGGCATAGGCAAACAGCCCGGCACTCACCGGGCCTATGTCTGTTCCCAGCCGCATAAACACCGACTTGTTATTATCATTATCAAACAGGTGATCCGGTCGCTGATAGCCGGGGCTGTTAATGGTGAGGTTTTCCTTGATGCCATTGCCGTTCACTACACCCACCGCAATATCTACCCCACCGAAGCCGTGATCCAGCACCAGGCCCCGCTCGTAGGTGATACCCGCCAGACGGTAGGCCATATAGTCCTGGAAGGTCAGGCGGGTTTCACGTGGGAACATCAGGTCAGACACCTGGAACTGACCCAGCATCATGCCGGTGCCGGTGCCAAACACATCATCGTGGGAAAACCAGGCATCCTCGATAATGGTTTCACCATTGCCGCCCTTCTCCGCCATAATGCCGTAAAAATAAAAGGTAATATGATCCGACAGAGGGGCGCTGGACAACAGCTTGATCAGATAGGGTGCCTGCAGATCCCCATCCGCCTGTACACGCTCACCAGTCGTTACATCAATACGCTCGGCGCTGCGTGCCTGGGTAAAGGCCTGGGCGCGTACTGCCATTGGAATCTGGCTGGGCAATGCCAGCTGATCATCGCCGGTTTGCAGGGTGGTATCTTTCCAGTTGGGCATGCGGAAATTATTTGCGGCAAATTCTTCGCCGTATGCATTCAGCCGCGGAAAGGCCGCGTGACAGGTCATGCAGCTTACCCCGTACTGTCGCGCAAACATCGGCGCTGCCTGCGCCGACAGTGAGGTTAACAGCCCCAGTAACAATGCTGTATAGATTGAAATCGGTGCAAGTAGTCGCATGACATTCTCCTTGATCATTTAATTGCTGGCTGCAGGACAATTTATCTCAGAAATCAAAGCACTGTGCAATCCTTGAAATCAAAACAGCTAAAGATTTTTACGTCGGCAATTCAGCTGCGCATCAGCTAGCGCACGGGGGTCGTTTCGTATACAGTGATTTAACAGTTTCCTGCAATAGACCAACTACAGATCAATTATGAGCACAGACACCCCTTCAGACCTGCACCTTAAACTGCGCAACCTTGAAAACGATGACTACCCCCAGGTTTCCGAGTTAATGGAAGAAATCTACGCCGATATTGGCGGGGCCTGGTCAGAAAGTTCACTCACCGCATTAATCAAGGACTTTCCCGAAGGCCAGATTGTCATTGAAGATAACGGCAGGATTGTAGCGGTTGCACTCACGGTTAAATGCAGTTATGACCGCTTCAGTCGCAGCCATACCTATGATGATTTACTCGGTCGCCGTGATCGTATTCGCCACGATCAAAACGGTGACGCACTGTATGGCATGGACATGTTTGTCAAAAAGGACTACCGCAACCTGCGCCTGGGACGACGACTGTATGATGCGCGCAAGGAGTTGTGCCGCAACCTGAACCTGCGTGCCATTCTGGCCGGCGGACGCATTATCCGTTATCACGAACATTCAGAAATGTCCCCCGCTGATTACCTTGAAGCGGTGAGACGACGGGAAATCCATGACCCCATTTTAAGCTTCCAGCTGGCCAATGACTTTGAAGTTAAACGCCTGATGAAAGGCTATATGCCGGAGGACAAGAAATCACTGGGTTACGCCACCCTGCTGGAATGGAATAATATTTTATATGAGCCGGAAGACCACGCGATTGATGCGTTTCGTAAATACTCGGTGCGTGTGGGCATAGTGCAGTGGCAGATGCGACTCACCGATTCCTTCGACAGCTGGCTAAACCAGGTGGAATACTTCGTTGATTCCATGTCGGCCTACCAGGCAGATTTTGTGCTGTTTCCGGAATTTTTCAATGTGCCCCTGATGGGCATAGGCGATCAGGACAACCAGTATGATGCGATCCGTTTTCTCGCCACCTATGCCGATCGCATTGTTGAGGCGGTGTCGCAATTTGCAGTGACCTACAATATCAATATTATTGCCGGCAGTATGCCCGCAATGGATGGCGACAACCTGTATAACAATGCCTATTTATGTCGTCGTGATGGCACCAC
>JBFFND010000313.1:0-3565 GCA_041563375.1 Gammaproteobacteria bacterium
TCACCCACTGACACCAGTCCGCTGTTAATCTGGATGACACCCAGCCCCAGCGTGGTAGCCACACCAAATACCGTCGAGACCACCGCCAGAATATTGATCAGATGGCCGCGAGCACCGTCCACCCTGTCACCCATTAGCGGCCGGAAAGTCTCGCTGATTAAACCGGGTCGTTGCTGGCGAAAACGCACATAGGCGATCGCCATACCCACCACGCAGAAGTTGGCCCACTGGTGAAAGCCCCAGTGGAAAAACGAATAACGCATCGCCAGCTCCGCCGCCTTTGGCGTCATCGGCTCGGCACCACCCAGTGGCGGATTGACAAAATGGGTCATGGGTTCTGCCACGCCCCAGAACACCAGACCCACCCCCATGCCGGCGGAGAAAATCATCCCCAGCCAGGAACCATAGGAAAACTCAGGTGCTTCACCGTCTGCACCCAGGCGTATATGCCCGTAGTTACTCAGCGCCACGCTGATGGAAAACACCAGGAAGCCGGTGGTGACAAACAGGTAGGCCCAGCCGAAGTGCCGGGTGGTAAAGTCCAACGCCTGCGTCGACCATTCACTGAACTGCTCAGGCAAGGCAAGCCCCACCACAACAAAGATGGACAGAACAACCAGTGAAATATAGAAAACCCAGCCCGGACGTTTATCCTGCACAGACACACCCCTTGCGATTCAATAACTTATGAATACAGCCATGCTAACAAATTAGCACTACGGATGCGAAACGGCAGTTTTATGCTGGCGATCAGGCAGGCGGGTCGAGATTCAGTGTGGTGGTGTTATTCACCCGGTACCAGCCGGTAAGGCTGTAACGGGAACAACGGGTGGGCAGCACTTCGTGGGGAAAGTCTTCGCTAAGAAAAATCACCATGGTACCAAACGCGGGCAGAATGGTTTGCAGCACACGGCTGTCGTCTTCCGCGTACAGCAGCAGCTCGCCGCCATCCGTCGGCTGCCAGGCCGGGTTTAAATACAGGATAGTGGTCAGGCATCGATTAGAGCGCCCCTTGAATGCATCCACATGCTTTTTATAAAAAGCCCCGATGGGGTAATGGGCATAGTGACACTCATAATCAAACAGGCCGAGCAATAGCTGGCGGTTGATATGCAGGCGCAGCCGCTCCGCCCATTGCAGGTAGAACCGCACTGGCTCATGCTGCATATCCAGCCAGCGAATACGGTCGCGGCGTACAAACTGGTTCAGCTGGTGCGACTGGTCACGGCCGATGCCCGCCTGGTGAAATGTCTCGTGATCACTCTGCTTGATGTCGATTAACAGTGATTGCAGCTGTGCGGTAGAGAACACATTCTGCATTACCACATAGCCCTGGCTGCGCAGCGCATCACTGATCTGCATAAACGCCATGGTTTCACTGGATACTTCGCTAGGCTGAGTACTGGACAAGGATCTGATCCCATGAGGATTAAAAGCAAACTTATACCGCAAAAGCAGCCGAGCGCATATTGTTTTTTTGCATCCGGTTTCACAAATCTCTAGTTGCCGACGGGCTGGACGTGACTGGCAAATCTGGCTAAGATGCCGCGTAATGAAAAAGCTCCTTATCATCAGTCTTGCGCTTATCTCACTGACCCTGGGTCAAGTG
Source organism: Gammaproteobacteria bacterium (assembly GCA_041563375.1). Lineage (GTDB taxonomy): Bacteria > Pseudomonadota > Gammaproteobacteria > SZUA-229 > SZUA-229 > SZUA-229. The sequence continues at coordinate 1,610 of JBFFND010000313.1, forward strand.
GGCAGCCTTGAGCATGCTTTTCACAAGCATGTACCCGGTGAGCAGTGTGACTATTGCCTGAGTGCAAAATCACTCGACCATGGACTGATTGCAACCCCGCTTATTGCTGTTGGCAGCTATAGTTTGGCTGTACAAGCGACTTGCCCGAAACTCACAGCAGGTCAGCGCAGCCACCGCCACTACCCGACACGCGCCCCGCCCCGTTTTATCTAGCACTCTCGATCCGACAGGAATAATCCGTCTATACGACGGCTTTTCTTTTTAATTATCGATTTAGGTAGAACACAATGAAATCAAATTCACTGATTTGTGCCGCCCTGGCTATGGGCTGCGCGCAGAATACACTGGCCCAGAATACATTGACCAGCACAGCTAACTCATTTAACCCGGCGATCAGCCTCACCCTGGATGGTCGTTACGTCAGCTACGACAATGACAGCGAATATGAACTGCCCGGCTTTATGCTCGGCGGAGAAGCCGGCCGCAACGAACAGGGTTTCCAGCTGGGGCATAACGAACTCAGCCTGAGCGGCAATATCGACGACATGTTTTACGCCAAATTCACCGCGGCGATTGCCGAGCATGAGGGCGAGACTGAAATGGAACTGGAAGAAGCGGTGATACAAACCAGCGGCCTCGGCCATGGCATCACCGTCAAGGCGGGTCGCTTCTATTCAGACATCGGCTATTTAAATAACCAGCACGCCCATGCATGGGATTTTACCGATGCGCCACTGGTGTACAGCGCTCTATTCGGTAACCAGCTGATTGATGATGGCCTGCAATTCAGCTGGATTGCACCCACCGACCTGTTTGTTCGCCTGGGCGTGGAAACCACCCGCGGTGAACGCTTCCCGGCGGGGGGCGCCAGCAATGATGGCCGTGGCGCACAGAGTGTGTTTGCCGAATTCGGCGGCGATGTCGGCATCAGCCACGCCTGGCAACTGGGTTTTTCCCACTGGCGTGCCGATATCGAGGATCGCCAGGCCGGCGGACATGCGCATGATGAGGCGGTAACCGAAACCCCGAGCTTTAGTGGTGACAGCGAGATCAGTGCAATTGACATGGTGTGGAAATGGGCACCCAATGGCAATAAAACCGAGCGCAACCTGACACTGCAGGGTGAATATTTTATCCGTGATGAAGACGGTGAAATCAGCATGCTGGGCAGTGATCCACTGGAAAGCTCCAGTTATCGCGGCGAACAGACAGGCTGGTACCTGCAGGGCGTCTACCAGTTCAAACCGCGCTGGCGCATTGGTTATCGCCACGATCAGTTAGAAGCGGATAATCGCGGTGATGATGCGGATGTACTGGCTGAAGCCGGTCTGGATGATGAAGGCCATACGCCGAAACGCGACACACTGATGCTGGATTATTCCCACAGCGAATATAGCCGGATTCGATTACAGTTTGCGAAGGATGATTCCTACGAAGACAGTGATAGCATCGTTTATCTGCAATACATTGTATCGCTGGGTGCCCATGGCGCGCACCGCTTCTAATTAACGACAGGGATATCAATATGCAAACACTGATCAGATTTAGCCGCATTATTTTGCTGCTATCAGGAATATCAATCAGTGCGGCCATCAACACGACCCAGGCAGACACCTTAAAGGTGTTTGCCTGTGAACCGGAATGGGCCTCACTGGTTAAGGAGCTGGGGGACGAACGCGTTGATGTTTTCAGTGCAACCAGTGCACACCAGGACCCGCACCATATCGAAGCCCGCCCCAGCCTGATTGCCCGGCTGCGCCAGGCGGATTTACTGTTGTGCACCGGGGCGGACCTTGAAGTCGGCTGGCTGCCGATGCTGTTACGCCAGGCAGGCAACCAGAAAGTCAGACCCGATCAACCGGGATATTTTGAAGCCACCGCCCAGGTAGAACGACTGGATATTCCACAGCAACTGGATCGTTCCATGGGTGATCTGCACGCGGCTGGCAATCCCCA
>JBFFND010000314.1:0-3560 GCA_041563375.1 Gammaproteobacteria bacterium
ATCATCCGCAGCATCCAGATCCACTGCTAAACCGGCTGGTTTATTCCGCCGGTTTTTATTTAATAAGATCAGCGCTAGCCTGTTGCTGATTATCTTTCTGTTGTCTTCGCTGTATGTGGTGTATCTGGATATTCTGATTACAGAAAAAATGTCGGGTCGTATCTGGTCATTTCCATCCACTGTGTATGCCCGACCACTTGAGCTGTATAAAAACAAGGCGATTTCAATCGACGATATCAGCAGTGAACTGGATCTGCTTGATTATAGACAGGTCAGCACACGGCCGGCTAAACCCGGACAATACCGCGTTTATGCCAGCGCCTACATCGAGTTAATCAGTCGTGATTTTACCTTCAGTGATGGCTTTCAGGCATCACAGGGTCTGCGTATTAAACTGCAGAATAATACGATCAGTCGCCTGGAAGCGCTGAATACCCATCAGGTGATTGATGTGTTTCGTCTTGAACCCATGGTGGTTGCCGGTATATATCCAGAACAGCAGGAAGTTCGGCAACTGGTGCAGCTTGAACAGGTACCGGATGACCTGGTGCTGGCGCTGTTGTCGGTCGAGGACCGCCGTTTCTACCAACACTGGGGACTGGACCCGCGCTCGATTGCGCGTGCCTTTATGGCCAACCTGATGGCGGGTAAAACCGTGCAGGGGGGCAGTACACTGACCCAGCAGCTGGTTAAAAATATTTTTCTCAGTGCAGATCGCACGCTAATCCGCAAAATCAATGAAGCGATTATGGCGCTCCTGCTCGAGTTCCATTATGACAAGTCGACGATTCTGGAAACCTATATTAACGAGGTGTACCTGGGCCAGCATGGCGCAACCCAGATCCACGGCTTTCAGCTGGCCAGCCAGTTCTATTTTTCCAGGGACCTGAATCGACTGAGTCGGGATCAGATGGCCCTACTGGTGGGTATGGTCAAAGGGCCTTCCTGGTATCATCCGCGACGTCACCCGCAACGTGCCCTTGAACGTCGAAACCAGGTGCTGGCGTTGATGCTGGAAAAACAGGTGATTAACCAGTCGCAATATAATCAGTATGCCGCCCAACCGCTGGGTCTGACCCATAAACCGAAATTGAGTAGCAACCGTTATCCCGCGCTGGTTGATCTGGTCAAACGTCAGTTACGTGAAGATTATAATGAAACTGATCTGAAAACCGCCGGGCTTAATATCTTTACCAGTATCGATCCACTGGTTCAGGAAAAAGCCGAGAAAAGTGTCAGCGAGGTGTTGCCACGTCTTGAACACTCCAGTTCACAGGCTGAGCCACTGCAGGCGGCGGTGATTGTGGCGTCGAGTGAACAGGGCGAGATACAGGCGCTTGTTTCTGATCGCAACCCGAAGTTTGCCGGCTTCAATCGTTCACTGGATGCGGTGAGGCAGATCGGTTCGTTGATCAAACCGGCGATTTATCTGTCGGCATTGCAATACCCGCAGCGTTATACGCTGGCCAGTATCCTCAAGGATGAGCCACTGCATTTGAAAACCTCGTCCGGGGATGTCTGGTCACCACAGAATTATGACGCTAAAACCCTGGGTGACATAACCCTGTTCGAGGCCCTGCGTGATTCGCGCAATATTCCCAGTGTTCGTCTTGGGCTGGACATTGGTCTGTCTGAGATTGCCGATACCCTGCATAACCTGGGTGTCAGTCGAGAAATTCCCACCTATCCCTCCATGACCCTGGGGGCGTTTAGCCTGTCACCACTGGATGTGGCGAATATGTACCAGACCTTTGCGGCCAGGGGTTACCATATTCCACTGCGGGTGATTCGTGAGGTGCTGGATAAGGACAATCAACCACTGACACGTTACCCGCTGGCCTTCAGTAAAACCCTGGATGAAAAACCGATGCACCTGGTGAATCATGTGCTTCATCATGTGACCCAGACAGGCACTGCAGCTTCATTGCGGCACACACTGCCGATTCGTGTCGCCGGTAAAAACGGTACCACCGATGATGTACGTGACAGCTGGTTTGCCGGTTTTTCCGATGAGAAACTGTCGGTGGTCTGGATTGGTCGTGATGACAACAGCAGCAGTCAACTGACCGGCGCATCCGGTGCACTGCGCCTGTGGAGCGATTTAATGGGGCGTTTACCGATTAATGATTTATCCCTGGCACAACCAGAGGGTGTGGAACTGGCATGGATTGATCTTAAAAGTGGCGCCAGCACTAATAAAAATTGTCCGTCTGCGGTAAAATTACCGTTTATTACAGGTTCCGTACCGACAGAGAAAGCAAAATGCGACACAGGTGGTCTTTTCGATCAAATCAAACAATTTTTCAATTAGCACTGATTAGCACCCTGCTGGCCAGCCTGTTAATTGCGGGTTGTTCCGGCATTCCGATGCCCGCAGACTCCGGCCAGGAAAAATCGATTGCGACGGCCAGTATTCTGCCGGTTGCTGATAGCAAGGAATTGCCAGCGGTGATACAGAACCTGATGACACTGGCAGATCAGCAGTATTTTGATAATCGCGTTGATGATGCCATTGTCACCCTTGAACGGGCAATTCGCATTCGCCCACGCTACCCCGAAATCTGGTCACGCATGGCCTACATCTATGCACAGCTGGGAAAGCAGGATCAGGCCTTTCAATACGCGCAACGCTCCAACAGTTATATCAATCTTAACCCGCGGCTGAAAACATTTAACGATGAGCTGATTGCGTCGAGCAAAAGGTAATTATTTTGAACAATGCAGCAGCACTACTCGGTGAGCAGGGCGTCTTTACCGATAGCATCCAGGGTTTCAGGCCGCGTCAGGGCCAGCAGGATCTCAGTGCCAGCATTCAAAGCGTGATTGAAAAGCGCCAGGTGTTGATTGCCGAGGCCGGCACCGGCATCGGTAAAACCTTTGCCTACCTGGTCCCCGCCATTATCTCTAATCAGAAAGTGATCATCTCTACCGGCACCCGGCACCTGCAGGACCAGCTGTTTCACAGTGATATTCCGGTGGTTAAAAAAGCGCTCAAGGTGGACTTGCCCTGTGCACTGTTAAAGGGACGTTCCAACTACCTGTGCCTGTATCGTTTAAGTATTGCGGATCAGCTGGCCTATCTGACCCGTGAAACCCAGGATCATCTGTCTCGCCTGAAACAGTGGGGCAAAACAACCCTGCAGGGTGATGTGGCGGAGATGTCGGAAATTGCTGAAGATGCCCGGGTCTGGCCGGCGGTGACCTCAACCAGCGATAACTGCCTGGGCTCGGATTGCCCCGACTACGCCCGATGCTTTGTGGTGAAAGCCAGAAAACAGGCACAGGAGGCGGACATTGTGGTGGTGAACCATCACCTGTTACTGGCGGATATGGCGATCAAGGAAGAGGGTTTTGGTGAACTGCTGCCGGCTGCAGATACCTTTATTATCGACGAGGCGCACCAGTTGCCGGAAGTGGCCTCGCGCTTTTTTGGCAAGGGTTACAGCAGTCGGCAGATCAATAACCTGATCAATGACTGCATCGCCGAGCAGGTTAAAGATGCACCTGACATGTTCCAGATTCGCGACGACTGTGATCGCCTGAAAACCGCGCTGGGTAAT
>JBFFND010000315.1:0-3541 GCA_041563375.1 Gammaproteobacteria bacterium
CACCGACTGCGCCTGCTGGAACAGAGCGACAGCTGGCTTCACAGCTCGGATCACAGCCAGGCAGAACTGGAGCGCAGTTTTAATGCCCTGGCCACCAGCCCGGCGCAACGCAACCAGAGCCTGCACATTAACTACCGTAAAATGCACAGCCTGATGCACTCCAGCGACATTATCTGGTTTGATTTTGATGCACTGTGTGGTGACCAGCGCGGCCCTGCAGATTACATTGAGCTGGCACGTCAGTATCACAGCATTTTTATCAGCGATATTCCACGGATGGATGACAGCCACAATGACAGGGCCAAACGCTTTATGACCATGATCGACGAGTTTTATGATCGCCGCGTCAAACTGTTTGCCAGCGCGGCAGCGGAACCCCGGGCTATCTACACGGGGCAGCGACTCGCATTTGAATTCCAGCGCACTGTCAGTCGACTGCTGGAAATGCGCAGTCATGAGTATATGCAACAGGCCCATAAAAGCAGCTGAGCGAGGCGCCACGCAAAGCGCTTGGCTGTGAACAAATCGCACAACTGTCGACATAGATCAATGAAAGTCCGACAAGCCCTGCCCCAGTGCCTATTCTCCACTGGTCAAAGCCGTTATAAAGCTATAAATTAGTAATACAATGATGCCAACCTGTTTACTACATCAAGCACATCCATGGGCTAAGCCTGCTGCTCCATTACTGATGGCGGTACTGCTGACGCTCAGTCTGCTTCTGCTACCTCACTCACCGGCCGCTGCGGCAAATACCGCTGATAACGAACTGGCATTTGATGACCAGCCACTGGCAGATGCGCTGCATTTGCCCGACTGGTTTGACCTGAGTTTTCTTGATCTGAACGAGAGCCTTGAAGAAGCCCTGGACCAGGGTAAAAGCGGCCTGATTATCTACTTCGGCCGCAAGGACTGCGCCTATTGCAAGGCACTGCTGGAGGATAACTGGGGTGACCCGGCCATTGCCCGGTATACTCAGCGGCATTTCAATGTGATTGCAATCGAGGTACGCGGCTCACGCACGGTGACCGATTTCAGAGGCAAGAAATGGAGCGAGAAAGACTACTCAACCGCGATGCGCACCAATTTCACACCGACCCTGCTGTTTTACAACAAACGGGCACAGCTTGCGCTGAAGCTGCCCGGCTATCGACCCAAATACCAGTTCAGGGCCGCGCTGGAATATGTGGCCGATGCTCACTACACACGGGAGTCTTTCCGCGATTACCTGGCCAGGGCCGAATCCGCCCTCAGCTTCGGCTTGCCGGAGTTGAACGACAATGAGGTGTTCCAGTCGCCGCCCTATAATCTCAACCGTCGGCATATCAAGGACGCTCAGTCGGTTAAGCCCTTGATGGTGTTTTTTGAGCATCCTCGCTGCCACGCCTGTGATGTGCTGCATGGTGACACCCTGAGTAATCCACAGATCGAACAGCAGCTACAGCAACTGGATGTGGTGCAGCTGAACACACACAAGCAGACCCCGGTGATCACCCCCGACGGCCGTAAAATTACCGCCAGTGCGTGGGCCAACGAACTGGACCTGACTTTCGCCCCTGCGCTGCTGTTTTTTGATGAGAAAGGTAATGAGATTCTGCGGATTGAATCTGTGATAAGATTTTACCGATTGAATAAGGTACTTGATTATATTACCGGCAAGCACTACCTCAGGTATCCGACATTCCAGAACTGGCTTCAGCATAGCCGTAATCAACGCAATGCGAGCCAGCAAGAAGACGGCTCAAGGCCATAAGCCAATTGATGCAGGCCAAGCCAGAACGTGCGGGAAGCGAGACCCATGCAGAATGCCACAGATAACACCCCCTCGGACCCTATACACAAATGACCATGAACCCGCAAAAAGTGAATCAGGCGATCGAAGCGATCTGCCAGACCGGTTGCACCTCGGTTAACGCGGTTATCGCCACGCTGGAAGCAGGTAAAACCACCGATGGACTGGAAGACCTGAGCCGCGCTGAACGTGATTTACTCGCCCGTGAGCTAAAAGCCATTATGGCGGTGTATGAAGAACGTTATCGTTAAGGGCACGCCCTGAGCCTGATTTACTACCCTCGACACCTGATACAATATCGTTACGTTACCCGGCTTTTAACCCGCTTCGGATACTCAAATCCCAGCAATACCCCGCTGGATTGCGCTGCATCCTGCCAGCGGACCACATCAAACTGAATAATACCAACGCTGCAGGTGGGCATATCACTCACGGTTTCCGTACTGAAGTAATTCAGCGCCTCGCTCATCCCCGGATTATGCCCCACCAGCATCACCGTATTTTCTCGTGGTGCAATATGCTGCACCAGCGTCACAATTGCCTGTAATGAAGCCAGGTACAGGTCATGATAACTGATAAGATCATGAACCGGCTTCAGACATTGCCGGTAATGTTCCGCTGTTTGCAGGGCTCGCAGTGCATCACTGCTGATAATCTGCCCGACTGAGTAACCACACTGTTTCAGATAGGAAGCCATTAAAGGGGCATCCTCCTGCCCCCGCTGGTTTAACGGCCGCTCGAAATCGTTTGCCGTCGGACTATTCCAGTCCGATTTAGCATGTCTTGCCAGCAACAGGGTTTTCATACAGACAACAACCACCTTACTGTAACGTGTTGATTAATGATCAGGATACTATAGATTTTCGGTAGAGTACGATGCTCCGCTACAAGCATAGCTGACTCAGACAATTTCACCGTAACTGGACTCTGGCGAAAGCAAAAAACTCAGACGGCAAAGCCACCTGCCTATAACCATTCGTCTAAAGAAACTCTGGCACTCTACCAGCCAGACGAATTATTGACCAACGGTAAAACACCATCAGGGTAAATCGAATTCATCAATTGGTGCTGCTATTTCATGAACTTAGCATTCACCGCGATACAGATAGCACGATCCCGGAACCCTTTCAAATTACCGATCGGCCTCATTATTAAGTGTAATAATTACATCTATAAGATTTTTATATTATAAATGTTGTACCGAAGGCTTTATATATATCAATAAAGCTGATCTATTTTTTATGCATTATTAATATCCAGTCATAATGAGAGGAGACAAATAAACACCCATCCTGCCCTGATTTTCACTTTATCTCCAGGGCAGATAAAATCAACAGCAAATAGGAGCACATTCATGTCAAAAACCTGGGTTGTGGTTGCAGAAAGCAGCCGTGCAAAAATATTCCAAGTTGAAAAAAATGAATCACATCAATCACTCAAAGAGCTGGAAGGTTTTACCCATACCACCAGTCGCAGTCATAAAAATCAGCTCAATGGCAGCCAGCAAAAAGACAGCCGGGACTCACAGTTAACCGATAGCCTCGACAGCCACAAAGATCACGAACGCGGCGAATTTGCCCGTACTCTCGGACACCACCTCAATAATGCACGCAACAAAGGCCTGTTTAAAAAACTCATTCTGATGTCACCCCCCAAATTTCTGGGTGACCTGAGAAAAAACCTTGGACATGAAACCAACAAGTTTGTGGTCTCTGCCATCGACAAAAATCTGGTACGCCACAATATACA
>JBFFND010000316.1:0-3541 GCA_041563375.1 Gammaproteobacteria bacterium
AGTATTGTGCATCACTCATACGAGACGGATTGTTATATAGAATGGTGAAAATACAGGCGGTTATTTTATTCAGTTGCGGCCTGCTGTTCAGTCACTGGCTGGCAGCCGAGTCGGTAGACGGCACTGCAGCTGATAAAACGCTGGCCGCTGGTGATCAATCTCCGACACGAAACTCGCAGGACTTTATCGAGGAAATGCGCAATCTGCATTTCAAAAATATCGATGAGCTGGTGGCGCTGCAGGTGCCGGGACTGGCGCTGAGCTACATCAAGCGGGAACAACCGGCGTATCAGCCAGACCAGCCGATTGAATGGCTGTTCTGGGAGCAGAAACGGATTGAGCTGCTGGCGTTCACCCGCCAGTGGTCGGCGTTGATTGAGCGCGTCGATGCACAGCGGCAAAAACTCAACACCATCAAGGTGGCGACCGCCGACCGTAACTGGTTTTTAACCGAACAGGTCAAGGCGCGTATTCAGTTAAGAAATTATCCAGCAGCGCTGAAACAATTACGCGAGCTGTTATGGACCGCTCCGCAGCGGGTTCCCAGCCGCACCCTGGCCAACTGGCGGCGGCTGGTTATCGAGATTTACCTGAATCAGTCTCAGTTGAACGATGCCCGTGTGGCAATGCAGCGTTACCAGCAGGATTATGGTGCACTGGCAGAGGAAGATGGCCGCAGCTGGTTCACTATTCAGGCTGAACTACTGATGCAGTTAGAGCAGTATCAGCAGGCAGCGGACCTGTTGGCAAAGGCGGCCGCAGAAAACAGTAACAGCAGCGATATGCAGGCATTGCAGCTGCTGGCGCGTTTTAAGGCACGGCAGTTAACGGCAAAGCAAACCCTGCAACAGGCTGACAAATACATAAAACAGCTGTCACAAAAACAGTCTGCCGAAAAGGCTCAGCAGATGACTCAGGCCGAAGATTTACTGCACTATGTGCGTCTGTTAATGCTGATTGAGACCGCACAGCTGGATCTGGCAGTGAAGCAGCTGGAGCAGTTGCTGGCAAAGCCGCAGCTGCAGCTGAGCGATTCGCTGATGCAGATTGGTGGCCTGCAGCTGAATGCCGATAGCCTGTGGGCATTGTACCTGCAGTACGGGCAACAGCAGGCTAATCAGCAAGGGCTGTTAAAAGGTGATGATGCCGCCTGGTATGCGCTCGCCAATAACCAGTATAAAGAACAACCTTACCGTGCACGCGCGTTGCTGGCTGTGCTGGCGTTGCAGGCACAGCAGCTGCACCAGCGCCAGCTGGCAATGCAGCAGCTAAGCGAATCGATTGGCAGCGATCAGCTGCCATTGCAGCTGGTGAAACGCCTGTTCACCGAAAGCAGCTATTTCAGCAATCTGGCAGCCGTTGCCCCGGCGGTGCGTTACCAGTTGATCGATTACAGTTTATCCCAGGGGCAGGTGAAGCAGGCCGCAGCGCTGTTTGCCGGGCTGCAGCAGCCCCCGGCGGACCAGGATCAGTTTGAATGGTCATTGCGACGTGCGCGGGTGATGATACTCAGCGGCGATTTCCAGCGCGGTGCCGATGCGCTATCCGAGATACTCGACACCCAGACACTGCAGGGTAAACAGGTAGACAAGTTTTTACAGGTGGTATTTGATCTGCAGTCAGTGGAGCAGCATCAGCGGTCCCTGTCGTTGTTTGATGCGCTGGCACAGCAGGTGGACGATGCCCGTGTGCGGCGTGAATTGCTGTTCTGGCGGGCCGAATCATTACATGCACTGCAGCAATATGAGCAGGCGGCCTATCTGTTCCTTAAATCAGCGATTCCGCTGGAGAAGGTGTATGATCACTGGTATCACACCGCGACATTCCGTGCGGCAGAAAGCCTGTTAAGTGCAGGCCTGTACCAGGATGCACGGCAGCGCTTTCTGCATCTGTTATCGATCACCGAAAATGCAGCGCGCAGGGCGGTGATCCAGCAACGCCTGCAGTCGATTCGTCTGAGTGAGACGCAGCCTGAGGCTTAGCCAGAGGTGACATCATGAACAGTGTGATTTGCCATACCCCCCTGATTGACCTGAAAATCAGCCAGCTAGATAACCAGCTGTGCGAGATCGACTTTATCCATGCCGGGCATCATGGCGACCAGGGTCAGCGCCCAGTCATTAAACCGCAGAACATCAAGGATCCACTGTTACAGCAGGCACTGCAACAGATTCTGACGTATTTCAAAACCCCGCAGTTTATGTTCGATCTGCCCTTAAATCCCCATGGCACCGGGTTCCAGCAATCAGTCTGGCGCTATCTGCGCAGCATTCCGGCGGGGGAGGTACGCACTTACGGCGAAGTGGCGGCCGAACTTGGCAGCTCAGCCCGCGCGGTGGGCAATGCCTGTCGGCACAACCCGCTGCCATTAATCATTCCCTGTCACCGCGTGGTGTCGGCATCCGGTATTGGCGGCTTTGCCGGACACATCGCCGGCACACAAATTGATACAAAAAGGCAATTATTGGCCCATGAGGGGGTTGAAATTTAGGCGACTACCCCAATTTTTACAGGCAAATTTTCTGTTTCAATTTTGGAGTGAATAATGACGGTAGAAGCCTATAAAGAAACCCTTGAATTTCAGGCAGAAGTGAAGCAGCTGCTCAAGCTGATGATTCACTCGCTTTATTCCAATAAAGAAATTTTCCTGCGCGAACTGGTATCCAACGCATCCGATGCCTGCGACAAGCTGCGTTTTGAAGCGCTGGCTAATGAGCAGCTGTATGATGGCGATTCCGACCTCAAAATCCATATCGAATTTGATAAAGACGCGCGTACCCTGACCGTGTCGGATAACGGCATTGGTATGTCGCGGGATGAAGTGGTGGAAAATATCGGCACCATTGCCAATTCCGGTACCAAAAAATTCATTGATTCACTGACCGGCGACCAGGCCAAGGATTCGCACCTGATTGGTCAGTTTGGCGTGGGCTTTTACTCAACCTTTATCGTAGCTGACAAGGTTACGGTGAAAACCCGTCGTGCGGGTGCTGCGGCAGAGCATGGCGTACTGTGGGAATCCACCGGTGAAGGCAGCTATACCCTGGAAACTATAGAGAAAGACAGCCGGGGTACGGAGATCATCCTGCACATCCGCGAAGGCGAAGAAGAATTCCTGGATAACTGGCGTCTGAAGCGGATTATTCACACCTATTCGGATCATATTTCACTGCCCATTACCATGCCCAAGGAAGTGGATGCGTCGGATGAGGAAGGCGAGGAAGCGCAAGCCACGGAAAATGAAGTGGTGAACAAGGCTTCTGCCTTATGGACCCGCGCAAAAAGTGAGATTAGCGACGACGAGTACAAGGAATTCTACAAGCACATTGCCCATGACTTCGAAGAGCCGATGCAGTGGAGTCATAACAAGGTGGAAGGCAGTCAGTCCTATACCTCGTTGTTTTATATTCCTAAAAACCCGCCATTTGATCTGTATGAACGTGAGCGTAAACAGGGTATTAAACTGTATGTGAAGCGCGTGTTTATTATGGATGACACGGATCACATCATGCCCATGTACCTGCGCTTTATTCGCGGTGTG
>JBFFND010000317.1:0-3534 GCA_041563375.1 Gammaproteobacteria bacterium
CTGTCGATTGCTCGGCGGCTCTTTCTCCTGCGGGTTAACCAGTATCGCCATATCCCAACGCCAGGCTTTCTTGCGTTTGCCAATACGCCAGATGGTAGAGGTGAATTCCTCCAGTGCCTGGTGGAATGCCTGCTGTTGAGCCTGGCTCAACATGGAGTAGGAATATTGTTCCAGTTCCAGCAGGTCGCTCTCCAGTTCAATATGCAGGCGCAGTATCGGCGCCGGGTATTTGCGGAACAGCCTGGCTGCCAGTTTTTTCAGGCGGCTGTCACCGGTTTTGCCAAAATAGATAAACAGTTCCGAGCCGGGCAACTGTTCCGCCAGATCCTGCTCCCCCAGCAGAAAACGTTTGAGCTCACTGATATCCGCAGGGTGCCGTTTTAACTCATTGATGGTACGCACACTGGGTAACACCTCATGATGCCGCGCTTCTGCCAGCAGCGAGCAGTAATAGCCCTTGCTCAGATAGGCCGCGCTGTCGCACAGGTTGATGATGCGGGTGCGGGCCTCGTTCTGTTTCGGGTAATCGTGCAGGTATTGCTCAAAGCTGATGACACCGGGCATAGCCAGAGGCGATTCCAGCGCATCGTTTTCAATCACTATCAGGGTTTTGTACATGTATATAAGGCGCTCAGCCGATAAACACCTCTGGCACCCGCTGCATCAGCCAGTGCTGGCATGGGTGTATGAGGTCAGTAAAAATAGTGGGGGACGAGTGAGCGACACATCGGTTAGGGACGGTTTCGACTGACTCGCAGGACACAGTAAAAGCGCGGGTATTTTGATCCTGCCGGGTGGATTGTCAAAGCCTTTTCAGGGCTAATAACCCAGATAATTTTTATTGCCATGCCCTGCCAAACAGTAGAGCTTATGGCTCGACGATCACTGTGAAAACCCGCCGTGAACTTCTAGCCGACCTGATAACTGAAGCCCAGATACTGCCAGCCACTCTTGTGCCACCGCAAACGAGATGATTTGAGTAATATGGAAATGCGATGCACTGCTTAACTCAGTACCATCTACGGATAATCGTGTGACAAGGATATCTCTAGCTATCCCTCACCGTATTCGAGATCAACCGTTACTGACTTAAAGGCCGGCGTGCGGCTTCTGTTATCAACCGCCTGACTGACCAGTACATTCGCCTCTGGATAGTAGGCCATCATATTGCCGGATGGCAGATCGAACGCATAAACACTGAGATTCTCCATTACGCCGGTAGCTGAACGCAGGGTAACCCTGTCTTCTTCCTGCAAACCTCTTGCCGCCATGTCTTCGGCGTTCATAAGAACACACCAGCGATGTGGTGTTTTACGATATGAGTCATTCTGTTCATAGATAATACTATTGAACTGACCTTCGCTACGCACTGTCATCAGGGTAAACCTTTCTGCATTGCAGTCAGTCACAACTGGTAATGGATTCACAACAAACGCTGCTCTACCATCTTCGGTGTTAAATTCCGGTGTATGTTTAATTCGGTTACGAATATAGAACTCTTTTTTTGCCACATCGATATCAGCCAGGTCCTGCATACCGGGTATAGTATTCGCAATGGCATCACGAATTTTACTGTGAGTTTTAAAGGCTGTGAAATCAAAGACATCATCAGCAACCAGACCCTGCCCAATCTCCGCCAGTATATTGACTTCCGGCCGCACATTATCAAGCCGGTCGATTCCACCATCACTCAGCCGCACATAATTGAACATCGACTCCTGACTGGTTGCTTGCCACTCTTCATCGCGCGCAGTAACCGGCAAAATAAGACTTTCACTGTTATCACAACCGTGTATGTGCCCCATATTCAGCGTGGTTGTGAGAAAAATCTTAAAGCCGATGCTATCCATTGCCTGCTCGGCCCATTTGCTATCAGGTGATGCCGCATATAGATTACCACCCAGCATAAGCGCATTGTCTATCTTGCCTTGTGACGCAGCCTGCAAACAGGCCATTGTATCCAGCCCCTTATTTCTGGGTAACGAGATGTGTAAATGTGATTCCATACTCTCAAACACATCATCAGCCAGTACAGGTTTTACACCTACTGTACCCACACCCTGTATATTACTGTGTCCTCGTAATGGCAACAAACCTGCTCCGTGCTTGCCTATCATCCCGCGCAGCATAGCAAGGTTGGCAATGGCCTCAACATTATCAACTCCATTCAGATGATGTGTAATACCCATGCCCCAGGCGAATACACTTCGTCTTGATTTTGCATAACGCTCAGCCACATTTTCTAACTCCTGTTTACTGAGCCCAGTGATCGATTCAATTTGTTGCCAGCTGGTTTTTTTTATGTCATCCAGGTAGGCATCAAAACCACGCGTGTATGTCGAAATAAAATCCATATCGTGCTGATCATGTTCAACAATTGATTTTGCTATACCTTTAAATACAGCCAGATCAGATGCTATTCGGGGTTGCAAATAGCAGGAGGCGATTTCGTGACCGCCCATGAGTAATGACTTAGGGCTTTTGGGTACGGCAAATTTGATCAGCCCGGGCTCTCTGGCCGGATTAATAACAATAACCTCACCACCACGTTCACGACAATTTTTTAGCTGGTGAATAAAACGTGGATGATTAGATGATGGATTAGCACCCAGTACAAATATTAAATCGCATTCACCAAGGTCAGCGAGCTCTACTGTGGCCGTGCCGGCACCGATGGTCGGAGCAAGGCCATCACCGGTCGCCTGATGACAATAGTAGGAACAGTTATTGATATTGTTACTGCCATACAGGCGCGCCATCAGCTGTAACATAAAGGCGGCTTCGTTGGATGACCGACCAGATGCATAAAAGAAACTACGTTCTGGTGATGATGATTTAAATCGACTTATAGCTAGCTCAAATGCATCGTCCCAGCTTAAAGGCATGAGTTTATTAGCGCCTTTCGCTTTGAACAAAGGCGTGCCTAAACGTCCCAGTCGTTCTATTTCCTGCGCAGAGAGCTCTTTAAATTCATCCAGCGTATGCTCAAATACTGGCAATGGAATCGGGCCCTGGATATCAGTTGACTGTGCCTGTACACTCTTATTGCAGACAGATGGATATTCATCAAGCTCGTTAACCATGCCCCCGCGCTGGCCACCCATACCAAGACCACAGGCCTTACAGGCATTTTGTGCGGTGAGCGCCTTCGCAGCATTTTTAACACCGATCCGTCTAACGGTATTCAGCGTATAAAGAACCTTTTTAAATCCACCGCCAATAATATTATTTTCTTTCGTCATGCCATTTACTTTTACACCACTGATGAATGCGCCGTTAATTAAGACACCATAAGCATATCTTTACCATTTAACATGAACTTCACGGGCGCGATCATCAGGTTACGGCGTTATTCTGGAGTTTATTGTTAACGCACCAACAGTGTGTGATTTCAGTATTATCGTACCTGTTTTTATGGCTGCGCACCTCAAATTCAGATGCACTTTTGCATTTGTGCGCATACTATTTTCTTTAAATGTGTCCTCACACAAAAGCGGGCATCACTCATTAGAGCATTATTTTCTGCCCACGGTA
>JBFFND010000318.1:0-3511 GCA_041563375.1 Gammaproteobacteria bacterium
AGCGGCCAGGGCCCTGTACCCAGCGAAGTCAACCAGGCAACGGTTACCCTGCACCTGCAACAGGATCTGCCGGTTGGTCGCTCCAGGATCAACTGCACCGCTCCCTCGAACCAGTCCGGCCGCTATTACTGGTACTCGCATTTCTTTATGCGTAAAACCGACGATAATGAGTGGTATGAAGAACCCTGAACAACAACCCGATTATCCACACAGTGCAGTCCTTTCTCTAACAGAACAGAACCCGTCATTAAATGTGACAACACTCCCATTTATTTAACATACCCTCTATCCACGGACAGTATTTAGGCCTAGTATCAAGCGGTGGTTTAAATATAACTAGAGGAATAAAATGATGAAATTAAGACTACTATCTATAGCCAGTGCACTACTCATCGCTGGTGTTGCCAATGCTGAATGCCCTTCAAACCTTGAAAAGATGGAAATGAAGAAATGCCAGGAAATGGAACAATCAGGTGTTAGCTGGCAGGAACACATGAAACAGATGGAAATGAAAGCAGCTGAATCAAGCAAAAGCCC
Organism: Gammaproteobacteria bacterium; assembly: GCA_041563375.1. Lineage (GTDB taxonomy): Bacteria > Pseudomonadota > Gammaproteobacteria > SZUA-229 > SZUA-229 > SZUA-229. The sequence continues at coordinate 538 of JBFFND010000318.1, forward strand.
AATCACCGGTAAGGATGTGACTAAAATGGCACCTGCCGCTGGTCAGGAAGCAACTGAAGAATCTGCGGACCAGCAGTAAACTCCGCTTCACTGTCTCCGGCCAATCAGCCGGAGACAGTATCCACCAGCCACCGCCCCTGTCTCCATTCTGGCCCACGCTGAGCCTTCAGCTACATTGCATATTAATAGCCACCTCATCAGCCAGCATTTACAGCCACATACTCCCGGTTTTCTACCACCAACCACAGTATAATCACCCTATGCTCTGGCCACAGTAACACACGTTTTATGAAACAGCTTCTAGCAAAGTTATTCAATAAAAATCGCTTCTCCTGCCTGCAGGCGATTTATACCTGCGAGCATGCCGGCGATAATATGCAGGCTGTAAATAGTGTTTACGCGGTGATGGATAAAGGCTTGCAGGGTGACCGATATTTCAATGGAACCGGCTACTGGGATCCGGTAGAAGGCTGCCAGGTGACACTGATTACTGAACACGACTTATCACTGGCCAGCAGGGGCAATCAATTAAAAATGGATCAGGGCCAGCACAGACGCAATCTTGTCATCAGCGGCATAAAGACCTCCGCGCTAAAAGACAGACAATTCCAGATTGGCGAAGCGATATTTCAATACCTGAAGCCCCGCCCACCCTGCGGCTATTTAAACCAGATTGAGGGCAAAGGCATGGCCAGGGCGTTGAGTTATAACAGCGGCATTTGTATTAAAGTAATACGCAGCGGCACAGTGCGGGTTAATGATCAGCTGATAATTCTTTAAACACTCCGCTTCATGACTCGTATTAATCTGATGTAATGACCTGCTGGAATGTATCCCTGTCTTTACTTAGATCTTTATCTGCACCACCAGACATCATAATAATTAAAATCACAAATCCTATAATTACTGCTATTGAACTAATGACCTTGCTTCTTGAAAAGAGCCTTTTAAACTGCTCCCATGCACCGACCCTGGCCGCATTCTTCAAACAATCCATCAATATTTTGTATCCATCCTTATCCTTCAGAAGCGCACCATCAGAACCAATATTGAAATAACTTCCCTTGACCCATAGCGCGTTACGTGAATATTCAATATTATTTATAGAGTCACTTAATTCATTATCTTTCTGATCAACAACACTTATCATTTCGTCATTTATATAAATAGATTTGGGTATATATTTTGTTACACTCACTATTGCCACTGTAAATAGCAATATCATTAAGAACATGGGTAACATCTTATAAACAACCAGCATCTGCATTGAGCCGAACAGCAAAAATCCCGACATCCCCATTAGTATCAGCAATACAATCGGCATGATTCGCATCATCTTCACATAACTACCAGATGTCGTTAATGTCAATCCAGCTTCATTACTTTCCGACTCGATAAGCTCAGCCGCTTCAAGCTTTTCTTTTTTACGCACACTTTCGACAATTAACGCTATTACAAGCGTCAACAGGACGGCACCAATGGCAAGCCATCGAACGTACTCATTAAACACCTTACTGGACTTCTGATCTAATAAGATCGAGTTCAACTCACTATCGCCGAAAACATAACCATTATTACCCTCATGATCGAAACTGAATACTTTATAGGCATACATATCTGCAATAAGCACAGAGTAATCAACATCAAGAATCTTAACTGGCGAGATCATTTCTTCATGCTTAAGCGTTTTCACGGGCTTGAACATATCGTCAAAAACAACAACACTGGAGCTATCATTGGTTGCTGAATTTTGTCGTAACGCAACCCACCATCTATCAGATGAAACCTGCTCCATCTCAAATGGCAAATTATTATTGACAGCAGCCTGGCTGTTATCAGACGAATGACGATTCAGTATTTCCGCCTCATTCGCTGTGATAGCGATATCCAGAAGCTCATGTTTAAGACTATTAGCCAGCAGGACATGGCCATCACTGAGTTCATGAACACCATCTGGAAAACTCAGTGAATCGGATTTTGAAATAAGAACAGAGCTTAAAGCTCCATCCATATTGAGCGCTACCAGCTGGTGCTTTTCTGTATCAGAAAGGATGATTTTCTGATTCGGCCTGTCAATATAAAACTTATGATACTTACCAACATCATATTTATCAGCTACATTTCCGGGCTGTAATACATTGCACGAAGCCAGATATGAGTCACATATATAAAGTGAACGGCTACCACCATCACCTACCAGCACATCACCATTGGCCAGTAATTTGATATCGTTGACAAGCCCCGTAATGCCCACATCCTCGAAGTTTCGCACTTCAATTACATTTCCCTTCTTATCTGTCGTTACAAATCGATCAGATAATGCAACTATCACCTGCCCATCCTTATTAACAGAAATGGAAGTAGGCCCGACCAGATTCATTACATTTATAGATGAACTGATTGCCACATACACCCACAGCACCATCAGAACGAGCAATGTAATGTTAATGTAACTATCAAGCTTTGCGGTAGAGACTGGACTGGATGATGTAAATCCATTTTTCATATTTCTTATTCCTGATAAGTAATTATTTGATATATCTATAACTAGTATACATTGCATTAAACATCAATCGAACCTGAGCTTATTTACCTGAACGAAATGCAAAGTCGTGACCAGGGCAGGATCAGATTTAAGGAGAAATCCTCGGCATTGCATACTTTCTATGATTCATGAACCGAAGGCCGAGGCACACGGACGCGCCGAGCAATCGTACTGACGCGGCAGTTCGATTCGGGTCGAGCCTGATGAAATAATGGACTTAGAGTAAAAACAAACAAGGGAGAAAGTGGTGGCCGGGGGCAGAGCAGATTTGCCGGGAGCAAATCACGGCATGGCGCGCTTTACTGCGCCATGAGCCGAAGGCCGAGGCGCACGGACGCGCCGAGCAATCGTACTGACGCGACAGTTCGATTCGGGTCGAGTCTGATGAAACGATGGACTTAGAGTAAAAACAAACAAAGGGGAAAGTGG
>JBFFND010000319.1:0-3511 GCA_041563375.1 Gammaproteobacteria bacterium
GTCGAGGCCGACTGGGTGGCGGAGCTGATTGAGCTGGCAGATACCGATCAGGATGCGCTCTATGCACGGCTCAATTCAAAACATATGTGGGGCGGGGCCGGCTCGGTGGCCAATGAAGCACTGGCGGATAACTGTGGCATCGATGACTGGCAATGGCAATTTGAAATTCAGGATTTTCGTGAGCTGATGATTGCCCTGGGTCAACACCTGATGAACAGGGGTCAGGCTTACCCGGATATTGGCAGCTGGTTACTTGCGTTTAATAACTGGAACCAGAATAGCTGAAACCCGTCACAGGCTTGGGCCCATGCTGAATAAGCTGTTAGCTCGTGATCCAGCGGGCTAACAGTTTATTCATTCATGATTTGCCATAGTACTGGTTGTTGCGATCAGGCATTCTGTGCCGCAAAATCCCAGTTTACAATATTCCAGAAAGCCTCAAGATAGCTGGGGCGCGCATTGCGGTAATCAATGTAATAGGCATGTTCCCAGACGTCACAGGTCAGCAATGGCTGTTTACCATCCGTAATTGGCGTCTCTGCATTACTGGTGTTGATAATTTCCAGTTGTCCATCTGCATTTTTTACCAGCCATGTCCAGCCTGAGCCAAAGTTGCTGATGGCGGCTTCGGAAAACTGCTTCTTGAATTCAGTATAACTTTTGTAGGACTGTTGAATTGCACTGGCCAGTTCTCCCCTGGGTTCCCCACCACCGTCCGGGCTTAAACATTTCCAGTAGAAGATGTGGTTCCATACCTGTGCGGCATTGTTGAAAATGCTGCCGGTTGATTCCCTGATGATGTCTTCCAGCGGCATGGATTCAAATTTAGTTCCGGCTATTAAATTATTCAGTTTTTTTACATAGGTTGCGTGGTGTCTGCCGTAGTGATATTCAAGTGTTTCTTCGGAAATGTGCGGTTCGAGCGCATTTTTGGCATAGGGGAGTTCTGGTAGTTCGTGTTGTGTCATGGTGATCGACCTCGTATAGTTTAAAAAACCATTCACTCAATGTATTTACCAGCATTAGTATCACTGTCAGAAGATGCTTTCATAGACGGTGCTTACTAACATTGAAATATATCAATTAGCTATCGGCTTGAGGTGAGGCGAGCCGGGGTATTGAAATGTGAAGCCACATAACGCGTCTGCTATTATAAATAATAACAGGGCTGGTAATAATATTTTACCAACTGCTGTACAGGAGGAAACGACATGTCTGCTGATACCGTTATTCAGTTATATCCCGCAACGCAGCATGAACTCAAGCTGCAAGGCCTTTACCTGCAGCCATTTTATGATGAGGCGAGAAAGGATGGCTCACCCCTGGTTTACACCAATTATATTAGCAGCCTTGATGGTCGCATTGCGACTGACCACCCGGTCAGTGGTGAACGGAGTGTACCGGAACATATTACCAATCCACGTGACTGGCGCCTTTACCAGGAGCTTGCGGCATGTGCCGATGTGTTACTGGTCAGTGCGCGTTATCTTCGTGAGCTGGCACAGGGAAAAGCCCAGGCCAGCATGCCGGTTAGCGATGATCCGGCTTTCGCTGATCTGCTGGCGTGGCGTCAGCAGCAGGGTCTTACGCCACAACCTGCGGTTGTCGTGCTGAGTGCCAGCCTGGATCTTCCGCTGGGTCAATTGCGGGCATTGCAACCTCGCCGGGTTTACGTTGCCACTGGCGCGAAGGATACCACCCGGCCAGATACTGTACATGCGATTGAAGCCTGCGGTGCACAGATGCTTTACTCCGGAGATGCCAGCAAGGTTGAAGGCAGGCGGCTGGTGGAACTGCTGGTAGAGCAGGGCTTTCGTAATATCTATTCTATTGCCGGTCCCGGTGTGCTGGAAACCTTAATACGGGGGCGAGTACTTGATCGTATTTATCTGACACAGGTGCATCGCCTGATCGGTGGCGTATCATTCGATACGTTGTTCGAGGGACATTTACTGAACCCACCGGCTAATTTTAGCCTGCACAGGCTCTATTATGATAAGCACGGTGGCGACAGCTGCGGTCAGCTCTTCGGTATCTATGAGTTGATAGATAACTGAGTTGCATCAAGCCCTGTGTTCGCTAACAACTGTCAACCGGTTTTTTCATCATTAAACAGATCCGATCATTTATTTTTCATAGGGCGCAAGCTGTGCATAGTTAATCGCCGATACCAGTAAGACGCCGCCGATGGTATTGCCTATTAGCGTAGGTATAAAAAATTCGCCGATGGCGATGCCTGGTGAAACAATGCCTGTGGCCAGTGCATAAAACACCTCGCTCGAACCAGCAATGATATGCGGGAAACCTGCGACACTGACCATGTAAGTGATAATGACAATTACCACCAGCCGACTGTTTTCAGCAACGGGTAGTAACCAGACCATCAGTGCAATCATCCAGCCAGCATATATCGCGCGTAACAGCGTATTCCAGTAGTCGCCGTGCAGTGCATGCAGGGCGATGGATTTTAATGCCGGCGTGTTGCTACTATCGATGATCTCAGTCGTGGCCAGGATCAGGGCAAATGCCAGTGTACCGATCAAATTTGCCGACAGCACGACACCCCAGAGACGCAAGGTGTCTTTCAGGGACGTCAGTGTTTTTTTCTTCAGTACCTGCAGTACCGGGGTCAGTGTGTTTTCGGTGAAAAGTTGCTGGCGGCCAAGAATCACAATGACAAAGCCCACCGAATAACCCAGTTTGGAAACCAGTGACTGCCAGGCTGTATCGGGCAGGCTGGTCTGCAGCAGTGCCTGTGACAGGAATGAAAAACCAATCGACAGACCCGCTGCCAGCCCGGACCAGAACAGTGCGGCATTGGGCCGTTCCAGTACGGCTTCTGCTTCCCGTCGTATTGCCTCGTAAACAACGGCTACACCAGGCGTTGTGCGTCGTTGCGCATCCTTGCGTTCATCAGAGGACAGTTTATGGATGCTTTTTTTCGTCATGGCCGGGCTATCTTTATGTTTGAAGATTAATAAAAAGCCTGTTCTATCCGTTTTGTCATACAGTTAATCGATTCATTGTACAAATTGCGTATCTTCAGTTGTCGGCGCTTTAGCGGTTTTTCTCTTACATGGTATTCAGTGATGATGTGTGCCAGAGGTGTCTCGTGGATCACCCATACCACCTTTTACCCCGAGCCTGACCAGCAGGACATTGACCGGATACGCGGCGATCAATCCAGCTGTGAGCGACAGCAGTAGTGAGTTCCAGAATAAAGGCTCATTCATGGTGGCGTCTGCTGCGAGCCATAAATCAAGACTGATGGCTGTGATTTCCATGACCGCAATGGTGGCGGTATCGGAATAGAAGGTATCGATAAGTGCTTTTTTAACCGGCACACCGTCGTGCAATAACGGGCCCAGGGTCATGCCATATCCAAATACATATGCAAAACTGAAGGTAATCAGGGCGACGGCAATATTCGTCAGTGACAGTAAACCAGCGGCTATGAAGACACCGGTGACTTCACCTGCGCCGCAACCTGAATAACAGTGAGCTACGGAAC
>JBFFND010000320.1:0-3507 GCA_041563375.1 Gammaproteobacteria bacterium
GCCGGTGTAATACACCTGGTCTACCCGGTAGTTTCCCGCTGCACGTAACACGCCGTCGACATTCTCCGGGCTTTTCGGATTAAGTAAGCCGATACTCACACACGCTGGTTTCATAAACGCATCATTCCTGCTGATGTAAAATGGCGCAAAAGCCGCCACGGGCTGTGCTATATTTATATTGAGTTTAATTGACTTGAGGGCAGCCCACCAGTCACAGGCACTGCCCACCGTATGACCTGCTGTAAGAAGACACCGAATGACGCTGCAAAAAATCGCCTGCTCCGATGAAGGGCTGGCCAACTACCTCGAACTGACCCGCTGGGCCAAAGACTTCTCCTGGGATGAAATCTGCCACATCTCCGAACACATGAGCGCCTACAGCGCCCGCAAAGGCACGGTGATATTTGATGAAGGCGCGGAAGACAGCACCCTGGGCATAGTGATCCGCGGTAAGATCGACATTATCAAGCGTCAGTCCGGCTCCCGCGCCAATGTAATTGCCTCAATTCTGCCCTCGCAGAGTTTTGGCGAAATGTCACTGCTGGATGGCGAGCCCCGCTCCGCCCAGGCGGTGGCAGCCACCGACGTTGAATTACTGTTACTGAGCCGGGAAGACCTGTTCAAACTGCGTGAACAACGGCCGAAACTGGCATTTGATCTGCTGTGGCTGGTATCGCGCATGCTCAGTCAGCGGCTGCGTCGCACCAGTGGAAACCTGGTGGCCCAGTTAAATAAACCTGCCTGAATAAGCCCGCCTGAGTTATCCCGCCTGGTCGCTGCTACCGATTTTTCGCCTGAGCAATTTGGCCTGACCACGCTTCGTTTTACTGTCAACCCGACGACTTTTCGCCGCCTTCGATGGCTTCGTCGCCAGCCGGGCGCGCTGCACATGGGCAACACTCTGGATCAGCTCCTGCAATCGCGAAACAGCATCGTCACGGTTTTTTTCCTGGGTACGGAACTGCTGTGCCTTGATTACCAGCACACCCTCCTTGCTAATACGTTTATCCTTCAGCTTAAGCAGCCGCTCCTTGTAAAACTCGGGCAAAGACGATGCGGCAATATCAAAGCGCAGATGGATTGCACTCGCCACCTTGTTGACATTCTGCCCGCCCGCACCCTGCGAACGGATTGCATGCAGCTCTACCTCATCATCAGCCAGGCTGACATTGCTGGAAATTCTTATCATCACTCGTTGACTAAATCATGTTACGGCTGAAAAGCACATTAAAAAAGATACGCTGCGCACTTAGCTGCATACCGCGTAATGACGCCATCATAACGCGTGGCGGCCTGAAATAACATTCGTGCAATAGCTGGATGCATATATTATGATCGGTGATTATGATTGAATACGGCCGCCAGGATCGGGGCCGAGAGACAAAACGCAAAAGGTGAACAATGCATTACAAACTCGAGAACATGGCCGAACTCAATATACTGGTGCAATACAGCCTCGACGCATTCAAGGGCATTAAAGTGCATTCCACCGCCAGCGAGGAAAAAATCAGCGCGGTCGAACGCCTCTATGAAAAAGGCCTGGTAACCCAGGTTGATGGTGGTTACCTGACAGATCTGGGCCGTAAAGCCGCTGAGCACGCGCAGGCACTGGTGCTGATGCTGGCAAACCACGACCAGAATATCGCCAGCTAAAAGTCACTACGGGCGCGATCACAGCGCCCAGCGCCCTGACAAGTCTATCCTGACAGCCTGCAGGGCTTTGTCCTCCCTCTCTCACTGCTGTGCCGACAGAATTTTCTGATATTTACAGGTTTTATATACTCCAGCTTAATGCTATATATTAATTAACGAATTCTGAGCGGTTTTGCTCTGCTTCTTAATAACCTGGTCAAGTAATTAAGGCCATATTTTTATTGTGCTATTAATATGAACCAAGACCAGATCAAAACCTCCACAGAACTCTCCCTCAATAGCGCCTACCTCGAACTGGCGCAAAACTGGTCACTCTGGGACAGGCCACAGGACTATGCCCTGCAACGCATCACCGAAGTGGTTAGCCATAGCCTGAATGCGGCCAGGGTGAGCATCTGGTTATTTGACGCATCCCTGACACGGCTGGAACTGGTCGATTTATTTGTACAGAAAAGCCGGCAACACACTCAGGGACAGGTCCTGAAGCAACACGACTACCCGCAATATTTCACCGCTTTGATCGACAACCGGGTAATCGCTGCGGTCGATGCCCATACCGACTTTCGTACACGGGAATTCAGCCAGTCCTATCTGGCACCGCAGGGTATAGGTTCCATGCTTGACGCTACCCTGAGAAAGGCGGGTCAGGTCGCCGGGGTACTCTGTATCGAGCATATCGGAGGCCAGCGGCTGTGGAACGACCATGAGAAACGCTTTGCAATCTCGGTTGCAGACCTGGTATCACAACGCCTGATTTATGAGAGTACACGTTATAACGAGGCCCGCTACCGTGAATTAAATGCCATTTACCAGGCCAGCTTCGATAGTGCCAACTTCAGTATTATTTCGACTGATACCGAAGGTGTTATTACCACGTTCAACCAGACCGCCAGCAATATGCTGGGTTTTAACAGGGAAGAAATGGTCGGTAAAAGCACACCTTCGATCATTCACGACAGCAACGAACTTAAACAGCGCGCTGAGGAATTATCACAGGAACTGGGCCAAACCATCGAACCGGGTTTTGACGTATTTGTCGCCAGAGCCCGGCAGGGTATTGTCGAAGAGCGTGAATGGACCTATATCCGCAAAGATGGTAGCCGTTTCCCGGTTCTGCTGTCAGTAACACCTATACGCGATAGTGACGGAGAAATTAGCGGCTTCCTTGGTATTGCCATCGACATCACCGACCGAGTACTGACCAGGCGGGCATTACGTGAAGAATCAGAGCGTTATCGCCTGCTGTTTGAAGGCTCCGGCGATGCCATATTCCTGATGAAGGAAGACATTTTCATCGACTGCAACTCTGCCACCCTGGACATGTTTGGTTGCACACGTGAACAGATCATCAACCAGACGCCTTATCGATTCTCGCCAGAGTTTCAACCGGGTGGACGACCGTCCAGGGAAATGGCGCTGGAAAAAATTAATGCATGCTTCTCAGGCGAAACCCAGATCTTTGAATGGCGTCACCAGAAATACGATGGCAGTGCATTTGAAGCAGAAGTCACCCTGAACATAATCGAAATCAAGGGCGAGGCTCACCTGCTGGCTAATGTGAGGGATATTAGCGAACGTAAACAGGCACAACTGGCACTGGAAAAATCACGCCAGCAATTACTGCAACAGAATGAAAACCTTAAGCTCATTAATCAACTGTCCACTCGCCTGCACGGCAGCCTGTCAAACAAAAAAATCATCGAAGAAACCTTAAACCTGCTGCTGCAGTTAAGTGACACACCCCATGTCGCCATCTATCTGCTTGACAATCCGGACGCAGATTACCTGACACTTGCAGACAGTAATGGATTTAACAACGACACCCTGAGATCCGGTAAGCAGCTTCCACTGGAC
>JBFFND010000321.1:0-3493 GCA_041563375.1 Gammaproteobacteria bacterium
GATGAATGACCAGCTGTTTGAAGATATCAAACTCCAGGTCCCCAACTTCAGTCTGCGCATGAATAATCTCAGTGCAGCCATACTGCGTCCGCAGATCGAGTTGATTGATGATCGTATTGCATCCTACAAGCAAAAGCACCAGCGACTGGTTGAACTGTTAAGCGAAGCCAGCGCGATCAATATCCCCGAGCCGGTGGATGCTGCAGAACATGTGGGCGACAGCCTGCAGTTTAATCTGCAGGACTTTGATGATGATCAGGTAAGTGAGATTGTAAAACGCTGCGCCGAGCTGGGTGTCAAAATCCAGATATTCGGTATCAATGACAATGCACGGGATTTTCGTAACTGGCAATATTCCTTTGAGCAGACACCGGCCATGCACAATACTGCAGACATTATTTCCAACGCCTGTGATCTGCGCCTGCCGATGAGTTTCACCATGCAGGACATTGAGCTGCTGGCACAGATTATCCGCACGGTGATTGATGAGATGACGCAGCAGTCAGTGGAGTTAAATAACAGGACTAACAAACTCAGCGCCTGATATTTTGCAAGCGCCGTGCATTAAATCATCCCTGTTTTAATGCACGCGCGTGAAAGGCTATATGCTCGCCGATAAAACTGGCAATAAAATGGTAGCTGTGATCATAACCGTCCTGCAATCGAAACCTCAGCGGCTGACCTGCTTTATCACAGGCCTGTTGCAGATTTTCCGGCAATAGCTGCCCCTCATCATAAAACTCGTCTGCTGTACCCTGATCAATTAAAATTTCCCCGACCCGGGCACCCGCGTTGATTAATTCAGTGGCATCATAGACCTTCCATGCATCAACGTACTCACCCAGGTAGGCGGAAAAACAGCCCCTGCCCCAGCCGCAATTAATCGGATTGCAGATTGGCGAAAAAGCAGACACCGAGCGATAGGACTGTGGATTTTTCAGTGCACAGATTAATGCCCCGTGGCCACCCATTGAATGTCCACTGACCGATTTCACAGCGGGCAGTAACGGCAGGGTTTTTTCCAGCAAAGCAGGCAATTCTGTATTGATGTAATCATACATCTGGTAATGCGTTGACCAGGGCGACTGTGTTGCATTGACATAAAAGCCGGCACCCTGCCCCAGATCATATCGATCCTTATCATCAGCAACCGCATCACCACGGGGACTGGTATCTGGAAAAACCAGCGCGATGCCCTGCTCGGCGGCATATCGTTGCGCGCCGGCCTTAACCCGCGCATTGTCATCGGTGCAGGTCAGACCCGACAACCAGTAGAGTGCAGGCACCTTGTTCTGTGCAGCCTGGGGTGGCAGGTAAACAGAAAATGTCATTTCACAATGACAACTGTCTGATATATGCCGATAGCGATTCAGATAACCACCGGACTCTTTGATCGATTCAATTAGTTGCATTTTACTTACCTGACGCCGTCATTTAACAAGCTGCTGGGCATGAACACTGCAGTCCATTTAAAAAATAATAACCGAACGGATGCTTTCACCGCGGTGCATCAAATCGAACGCACGATTGATATCATCCAGTGGCATGGTGTGTGTCACCAGGCTGTCCAGTTCGATTTTTCCCGCCATATAACGCTCAACATAGCCAGGCAGTTCAGTCCGACCTTTAACACCACCAAAAGCCGTGCCTTTCCAGGTACGCCCCACCACCAGGTTAAACGGACGGGTTTCAATCGTCTGACCTGCACCGGCCACGCCAATTACCGTGGAGACACCCCAGCCCATATGGGTACATTCCAGCGCATCGCGCATTACATGGGTATTGCCGATACATTCAAATGAATAGTCAGGGCCGCCGTTAAATGTATCCTGCATATACTGCACAAACGAACCATCGATCTCATTGGGATTAACAAAGTCGGTCGCACCCAGCTGTTCGGCGAATTTGAATTTTTCCGGATTAATATCAATACCGATAATGCGCTCGGCGCCGGCCATTACCGCACCCTGAATACAGGACAGGCCTATGCCGCCCAGACCGAACACCGCCACCGTAGAACCCGGCTCGACCTTTGCGGTGTTCAGTACCGCGCCGATACCGGTGGTAACACCGCAACCCAGCAGGCAGACTTTATCCAGCGGTGCGGCCTTATTGATTTTCGCCAGTGCGATTTCCGGCACCACGGTATACTCGGAAAACGTCGAGCAGCCCATATAATGAAAAATGTCCTTGCCGTTTTTAGAAAAACGACGGGTGCCATCGGGCATATAACCGGTCCACACCGTGGAGGCAATCGACTGGCACAGATTGGTTTTGGGCGATTTACAGTATTCACATTCGCCGCATTCAGGGATATACAACGGAATCACGTGGTCACCCACCTGCAGGCTTTTTACCCCCGGCCCCACTTCTACCACTTCACAGCCACCTTCATGGCCGAGAATACAGGGAAAGCTGCCCTCAGGATCATCACCGGACAGGGTAAACGCATCGGTATGACACACACCCGAAGCGATTACTTTCAATAAGACCTCACCCTCTCGCGGCCCCATTACTTCGACTTCTTCAATCTCAAGGGGCTGTTTCGGCGCCCATGCCACCGCTGCTCTGGCTTTCATAATGGTTTCATCGTGTGTGTTGGTGTACGTGGGTTGTTCGCGCCGGCAAGCCGGCAACAGGTGTCGATGACGCTGATGTCGTGATATTAATAATTATAAATAGCTACATACAGAAATTGTCACGGGCATCCTTGGCCGCTTTGAACAGGGCCAGTATAGACTCACCATCACCCTGTTCAATGCAGTGTTTCAGTTCGTCAATCTGTTGCTGGTAATTCTGCATCATCGCCAGTATCGCATCCGCATTGCTCAGACAGATGTCACGCCACATCACCGGGTCGCTTGAGGCGATACGGGTAAAATCCCTGAAACCACCGGCGGCGTATTTGAAAATTTCGTCCACATCCTCGACTTTATTCAGGCAGTCCACCAGGGCAAATGCCAGAATATGCGGAAGATGACTGGTGCCTGCCAGCACAAGATCATGATGGCGTGCATCCATCTCATCCACTGCGGCACCCGCTACTTGCCACATGGCGCGCACTTTATCGATATCAGCACGGGCATTCTCGGCCAGTGGTGTAAGAATCACACGGCGATCCTGATAGAGTGAATCAAACGCTGCCTCAGCACCGGACTTTTCAGTACCGGCAATTGGATGGCCCGGTATAAACTGTTTGATCTTTGGGCCCAGCGCGTCACGGGCAGCATCAATCACCTGCTGTTTGGCACTGCCACCATCACTGATAATGGCACCGGATTTGAGGTGGGGTTTAATCTGTGCGAACACATCTCCCATGGCACCGATGGGTACAGACACAAATACCATATCGGCATCTGCCAGTGCACTGGCATAATCGGTTTCGTAGTGGTCAATCACCGATAACTGTTGTGCGCTCTGCAAGTTCTCCAGGCTTCGGCCTATACCCGTAACCTTTTCAACATAGCCAGCTTTTTTTAATGCCAGTGCAAGC
>JBFFND010000322.1:0-3459 GCA_041563375.1 Gammaproteobacteria bacterium
ACCCATCCATCGGGCAATACCCTGGGCAATCGATGAATAGCCGGAGAAGTCACCATATATTTGAAACGCAAACGCGTAGACACCAACTAGAATTTCAGGTCCTGTCAGCTCTGAAACTGGACGTGAAAATATACTATTAACTATAGGTGCCATATTGTCTGCTATGACAACTTTTTTGAATAGGCCTATTAGTACGTGATAGGTCCCTTCTATAAAGTTTTCCTTGATCTGTGGTCGTTTTTCTAAAATTTGAGGTAATAGGCTATATGATCGCTCTATAGGCCCCGCGACCAGTTGTGGAAAGAATGAAACATACAGAGCAAAATCAAGAAAGTGACTGGTTGGTACGGTTTTTCTACGGTAGACGTCTATTGTATAACTCATGGTCTGAAAAGTATAAAAAGAAATACCAACCGGAAGTACAATATTCAACACTGGCATGGAGACAGGTAAGCCGATAAAAGTCAGAATTTCAGACATTTCTGAAATAAAGAAATTGAAATATTTAAAAAATCCAAGCATGCCAAGATTAGCGGCTATGGAAATAGTTAACAGCTTTCTTCTGGTTTTTTGCTCATTGTTCGCATGTATTGCATTGGCAACGAAATAATCTATTACCGTTGATATAAATATCAAAGACAGGTAACGATAGTCCCAGTATCCATAGAAAATATAACTGGCGATCAACAGCATACGATTCTGACCACGGTGTGGCAGGTATCTGTAAAATAGAATGACTACTGCAAAAAATATCCAGAATGTAAAACTGTTAAAAAGCATTTTTTATAATTATTTAATTAGAGAGTTGATAGGGGTCTGCCGGAAGAGTTTTTTTTGCTGACGAACTTGTATATTTTACTTTCGCGATATGCTTGATTATGCTTTCACTAAAAACCTTTTGCCCGAGTTGATTAAGGTGGATACTGTCTTTAAACATATCGGTTCTTATATTTTCATTTTTTCGCATGTCGAGCAATGTAATATTCAGTTCATCCACAATAGCATAAATTTCCTTATCAAGATCGTAGTCTTCTATAACTGGCATGCTAATGAGTATGACATGGGTTCCTCTGGCCTCAATCGAGCGAATCAGTCGTTCAAATACATTATAAGTATAATGTGTTTCATTTTTTGTCGTGTCAGACTGGCGAGCATTATCCGTCTGGTTGAGTTTTTGGGTAATTATCTGATAATCAGGTATCAGCATATCTAGTATCCTGTTACGAATTGCTTCTCGGTTTACATAGACATGGGATGCAGCACCTGCTAGAAAACGAAATGCTTGCTGATGGTTAGTAAGGCCGGTTTCGCGAAGATGTTCCATATCATTTATCGTACAGAAAAAACCGCCAAGACGAGTTGGGTTTATTGAATACTGATCAGATAACTGGGCCCATGCAAATCCAATTACTAGATACTCTGGTGGTGAGTTTAGTGACTGGATCTGATTTTTATAGATACAATACCAGTCACTCAAGGCAGTACCATCTGGTGTGATTTTAGATATCTGAACGCTGGAATTGAGCTGACTACTAAGTTGAGTTTCAACAACGGCTGGGTCAACTGCGTTGTTGGTTAATGAGTTACCAAGGAATATAATGTTTGTATCTACCTGTTTACTGTCGATCTGGCTTATTATTTCAGGTATGGACAGAATATGCTCGACACTGCCAGACAGATGCTTTTCAACTAATCGCATACTGCATTCGATGAGCAACATTATGCATAAAACACTTACGATAACTCGAGTTTCACGCCGGGTATGGTTTACTACGGGTAGATTCATGGGTCGCGAATTCATTCCATATAATAAGCACTATGCGGGATTGGTAATATATTTCACCCCGTATTAGACCAAGCTTGACCCCATGGTACAAGTGATATTTAACAGCAGTCATGAGGTTTGGGTTGTGAGCTTATACGCTATGTTCAAGACTTACATTAAACTCGCCCAAAAGGGTGAATTCGTAGAACGCATTGGTATAATGGGATTACAGTTTGTATCTATCAGAACTTGATTATCTCAAAGAGAGATACTTCAACAGGGACTAAAATGTTATGACAAATATTGCCAACCGGCTATCCATGCCTGTATATCTACTGGGTTTACTGTTACTGAGTATCAATGTTGCCAGTGCGACCACAACCTCAAAGGAACCTGACCATATGAGTAAAGATAAAGCCTGCCTGGTTATTCTAGGCGCATCTTATGCGGGCGGTTGGGGTATTAATGAGCTTATGGGATGTACTGTGCTCAACAGGGGTGTTGACGGTAACCAGTCCTTTGAGATGAATGACCGATTCGAGAAAGATGTAATCGCGCATCAACCTCAATATGTGCTCCTGTGGGGATTTATCAATGATATATTCAGAGCTGAGCCCGATAAACTTGATCAAGCGGTATCAAGAATCAAAGACAGCTACAGGGAAATGGTCACAAAAGCCAGGCAGCATGGTATTGAGCCCGTACTCGCAACCGAGGTTACCATCCGTGGGCGAGGGGGGCTAAAAAATAGCCTTATGTCTATCGTAGGTCGTATATTGGGAAAAACCAGCTACCAGGCGTTTATTAATGGCTATGTGATCAGCACTAACGAGTGGTTAAGGGAATACGCCTCTAAAGAAAACCTGAAACTTATTGATTTTGAACCAGTGCTGGCAACTTCTGATGGAAGCAGAAAAGCGCTATACGCTACAGAAGACGGTAGTCATATTACAGAAGCTGCATATAATGTGCTGAGTACAGAAGCGCGCAGACAACTGGCACCAGCAGCACAATAATATTCCTACGGTAAAAAAAACAGGGGAGCAAAACTGCTCCCCTGTTTTTTTACATTACAGCATTAGCACTAGTGCTTGTGGCGTCTGGAAACACCGATCAGGCCCATCAGGCCAGTTATAAACAACCAGGAAGCTGCTGGTAATGGAACCTCGGTAGGGGCGCCATCAAGCACAGCCCATACGTGCTTGGCACCACCTTTGGCACCGGTACCTATCTGACCAAAGGTAAAGTCCATATCGAACGCACGGAAGTCATTAAGGTCATTTTCTGTGTCTGTCCAGTAACGGAAGGCCTGCATATCGCCAAATGGTCCGGTATTTTGCAGCCCCCATTCACCGACAGCTGCTGTTTCACAGGTGTCAGGGGATGTGCCTGTTGCATTATTGCTTGTGCAATAGCCTGTGTTACCAAGGGATACATAATAGAGGTGAGATAGCTCATTCGTAGTGCTTGTATTATTAAAGCCACGGTCAGTTGAGCCATCATATGATACGGTGTATTCAAAATTTACACCGTTAACCGGGTCTACAGTCGGCATACGCCAGGTATTATAACCAAGATAATTATTGCTGTTCAGAGCGTTTATCCACTCGAAGCCGGTTTCCCAGTCCATGGTGCCGTCAACATTTATGCCTGCTACACCAAAGCTATTGTCGGCAGCCAGGTTGCTGTTCTGC
>JBFFND010000323.1:0-3448 GCA_041563375.1 Gammaproteobacteria bacterium
ACGCCATAGGGTTTATTGAATAAAACAAGTTTCGTCATGTGTTAAGAAAAGTGCTTACAGGCTCAGCCATTTCTGCCGGCGTTGCTGGCTGACATTCAGCTGGTCAAACAGCGCATGGAAGGCATCTTCATCGGGGATGCCCTGCCAGCGAATATGATTTTCGTGATTATCGAACACCGCATTGGTGACTATTTCGGTAAGACGTTTATTGGTGGGCAATAAATGTTGATGTTCTTCCAGCAGGTTCTGGATGCGCGCCGCACCACGGAATTTCATTTTGGAAATCTGCTCGATGTTTTCCAGAATTGCCTCGATGCCGTGGAATTTTTTCAGAACATTCGAGGCCATTTTATAACCCACACCGGGAATGCCGGGAATGTTATCCACCTTGTCGCCGGATAGCGCCAGCATGTCGGCGATAAGCGCCGGGGTGACGCCGAAATGTTTTTCTATACCCTTGTGGTTTAATACATTGCCGCGGGCAAAATCCCACCAGGCATCCCGTTCTCCCAGCACCAGCTGGGTCAGATCCTTGTCGGCACTGACGATGGTGATATCAAAGCCCTCATTGCGCAGACGGTTGGCCAGGGTGCCGATAATGTCATCTGCCTCGAAGCGGTTGCTGGCAAACTCCGCAATGCCCAGCGCGCGACAGAATTCACGGCAGTAACGGAACTGGGTAATCAGTTCTTCCGGTGCCGGTGGTCGGTTTGCCTTGTACTCGGGATAGATTTCACAACGGTAGGAATTGGTCTGGTGCGCATCGAAGGCACAGGCGATGTATTCCGGCTGTTTTTCGCGCATCAGTTGATACAGGAATTCAGTGAAGCCATACACCGCATTGGTGGGGTTGCCGTGGATATCGGCGATGCTGTCGTCGTAGACATGCCAGGCGCGAAAAATGTAGATACTGGAGTCGATCAGGTAGGCGCGTTTACTCATCGGGCTATTTTAACCCAGCATGGTTCACAGTGGGGCAGTTTTTGCCTGTGTTTCTGGCCAGCTGTCTACAGCTTCTTCAGGGTTTGCAGATCTTCCTGCACCGCAGCCACCGAGGCGCGGAAGTTCTGCAGCTCGTCGTCGTCCATCTGCAGACTGAGGACCTGCTCCATGCCATCCTTGCCCAGTACACAGGGCACGCCGATGGCGAGGTCGTCACAGTCGTATTCGTTTTGCAGAATCGCCACGGTGGGCAGTATGCGCTTGCGGTCGTTGACCATCGCATCCACCATAATCGCAATCGCCGCCGCAGGGGCATCATAGGCGCTGCTGTTCTGGCGCAGTGCAAGGATTTCCGCGCCACCGTTGCGGGTGCGCTTGACGATGTCATCGATCTGTTGCGGTTTGAGGAACTGGCTCACCGGGATACCGGAAATGGTGGTGTAGCGCATCATCGGCACCATCGCATCACCATGGCCGCCCATCACCATGGCATCTATGTCGAGTGCGGAATAGCCGGTTTCCATGGCAATAAAACTGGCCATGCGGGTCGAGTCGAGCACCCCTGCCTGCCCCATAATGCGGTTACGCTCCCAGCCTGTTTTCTGCCAGGCGCGGTAGGTGAGAATGTCCACCGGGTTGGAGACAAACAGCATCTTGCAGTGGGGGGCATACAGCAGCGCGTTCTGTACGATCTGGTCGGTGACCTGCACATTAATCTCCAGCACATCGGAGCGTGACATGCCCGGTTTGCGTGGTACGCCGGCGGTGATAATGAGCAGATCGGAATCCGCCATCAGTGCGTAATCGGTGCCGCCGGTGAGGCGGGTGTCAAAGCGGAAGATCGGCGCATTCTGCTGGATGTCCAGCGCTGCACCCTCTGCCGCGCCTTCGCGAATATCAATCAGGCACAGTTCGCGGCACAGATCCCTGGAGGCGATAAACTGGGCGGTGGATTCACCCACGCGTCCTGCGCCAATAACCGTAATTTTGTTCATCCCACACCTCGTTCAGTGACACGGTTTATTTTAGTGACTGATTAAAGTCTAGCAGTTCCTGGCGCGCTTATTGACAGGCTTATAAAGGGCCTATTCGGCGCGGTGTTTGGCCACGCCACTGTCAATCGCCGCCTGTGCGACCGCAGCCGGCACCCGCTCGATCAGGCGCGGATCAACCGGCTTGGGGATAATGTAATCCGGGCCGAATTCCATCTTGTCCAGGCCATAGGCGTTCATCACCGACTTGGGTACCGGGTCTTTGGCCAGGTTACGAATTTCATGCACCGCAGCGATGTGCATTTCCTGGGTAATGGTGGTGGCACCGGCATCCAGTGCGCCGCGGAAAATATAGGGAAAACCGAGTACATTATTCACCTGGTTGGGATAGTCGCTGCGCCCGGTGGCCATAATCAGGTCGCTGCGGGTCTGCATCGCCAGTTCCGGCTTGATTTCAGGGTTGGGATTGGACAGTGCAAACACGATTGGCCTGTCTGCCATCGCGGCAATCATCTCGGCGCTCACCAGGTCCGGGCCGGAGACGCCGATAAACACATCCGCATCCTGCATGGCATCCAGCGGGGTGCGGCGGTCGGTGTGTACCGCAAACTCCGCCTTGTAGATATTCAGGTCATCGCGCTCGCTGTGAATCACGCCATTGCGATCCAGTAGCAGCATGTTTTCCTTGTGTGCGCCCAGGCCCTGCAGCAAACGCATCGAGGCGATGCCGGCGGCACCGGCACCCATGCAGACAATGCGTGCATCCTGCAGCTGCTTACCCTGCAGTTCCAGTGCATTGAGCAGGCCGGCGGCGATAATAATCGCGGTGCCATGCTGGTCATCGTGGAATACCGGAATGTCCAGCATGCTGTCCAGGGTGCGCTCGATTTCAAAACATTGCGGGGCCTTGATGTCTTCCAGGTTAATGCCACCGAAGGTGGGGGCAATGCGCGCTACCGTGTCGATAAAATCTTTGGGAATGTCGGCATTCACCTCGATATCGAACACATCGATATTGGCGAAGCGTTTAAACAGCACTGCCTTGCCTTCCATCACCGGCTTGCCCGCCAGCGCGCCCACGTCACCCAGGCCGAGCACCGCGCTGCCATTGGTAATCACCCCCACCAGGTTGCCCTTGGCGGTGTAGGTGTAGGCGGCTTCTGGATTTTCCGCAATGGCTTTAACCGGCTCGGCCACACCCGGGGTGTAGGCCAGCGACAGGTCGTCCTGGGTGTTGCAGGGCTTGGTAATGTCCGTGGCGATTTTGCCCGGCGAGGGCAGGCGGTGGTAATCCAGTGCGCGTTGTTTATCTACTTCATTCATTGTCTGGCTCTTCAAAATTAGCTGCGAAAATCTGCTGCGCTGAATCAGTCAGCGCATTGTTTAAGCCTGCGCTGAGTGTATCACTTTGTCGACACATCTTCTGTCAATGCATCGCGGTGGCGCAGGGTGAGACGATACCGGGGCGGTGTATCGGCGGTCTTGTTGCTATGTTTTACCGGTTTCACCCAGCC
>JBFFND010000324.1:0-3428 GCA_041563375.1 Gammaproteobacteria bacterium
GATGAACGTTGCTACCCACTGGGGCATGATGGGCGCAATGATGTGATGCTGGAGCAGCAGCTCTGGTCAAAACTGCCACAGGCCAATTATCACCCCATTCCTGCCGAGCTGGGACCGGATGTGGCGGCGCGTTTGTACCGCAATACCATCGCTGCAATACAGTCGTTTGATATTGCTTTTCTCGGTATGGGTGAAGACGGGCACACCGCCAGCCTGTTTCCCGGCAACCAGGCATTGCACGATGCGCATTCTGTGGTCGCGGTTAAAAATTCACCCAAGCCACCGGATGAACGGGTTTCGATGGGCATCAGTACATTGAGAAAAGCACGTTACCGTATTGTTCTGGCCAGTGGTCAGGATAAACAGGCGGTGATAGCCCAGGTCAGGGCTGGCGATGACCTGCCGGTTAATCTGATCGGTGATATCGAGTGGTTTATTGATTCTGAGGCGGCAGGGAAGTAACTCACTGTCAATGCTGTGGTTATTTTTGTCGGGCACAAAACCGGTGCTGTCGTTCAGCCCTTGCACCTTACACGTGCAATTTTGATGCACAATTGCAGCTCGGATCTGGCTGAATACGCATGTGGCCAGGCCCTGTGTACGAATCTATCGTGCATCAGTTATATGGCCTGTATTTTGCATTTTGCAGTTAAGGCAGGCTCGTGGCTTAAGGGTCTGTTGCGCCTGTCGCGGTAGTGTAATATTTTTCTGCTATAAGCCTGGGCTGGGCAGGTTTGTGCGCTGTTACAACAGGCCATGCCCGTTTGTTATAAAGCAAACCGATTGAATTTCAATGCGTATAATCTGGAGGATTCAGTATGAATATGCAGGATATAAAAACCATCGCCAAAGATCATGGCATTAAACCATCACGTATGAACAAAGTGGAACTGGTTAAAAGCATACAGCTCAGCGAGGGAAATTTTGGTTGTTTTGCCTCGGCGTGGGACGGTGTGTGTGATCAGTACAACTGCTTATGGCGTGATGACTGCTTCAGCTCCGCAAAAAAACTGAAAAGCTAAAACCGATTCTCTGCGGGCGCTAAGTGCTCTTTTCACAGAGCAGGCTGTCGTACAGTGTAATGTAATGCTGTGCACGGTTATCCCAGGAGTGGTCGCACTTCATGGCATTGACCTGTAGTTGTCGCCACAGCTTTTTCTGTGGAAACAGCGCACAGGCCTGCTCAATTGCATCGAGCAGTGCGGCGGATGAATAGTTTTCCAGCACAAAGCCATTGGCGGTTTTCCGCTGGCGGTTTTTCTCGCTGGCATGCACCACGGTATCCGCCAGTCCACCCACGGCATTAACAATCGGCAGCGTGCCATAACGC
The DNA here is from genome assembly GCA_041563375.1 of Gammaproteobacteria bacterium. GTDB lineage: Bacteria > Pseudomonadota > Gammaproteobacteria > SZUA-229 > SZUA-229 > SZUA-229. The sequence continues at coordinate 1,331 of JBFFND010000324.1, forward strand.
AGACTGTACAGCTGGTTCAGTCCACAGGGTTCAAAATTGGATGGCATCAGGTAAAGGTCACTGGCCGCCTCAATCTGATGCGCCAGGGCCTCATTGTAACCAATGGTTACTGATACCCTGTCGGGATGCTGTTGCGCAAATTCCGCTAACTGCATTTCGTAATGCAGCTCGCCAGTGCCGAGTATCACCAGTTGCAATGGCTGGTGCTGTAGCATCGGTAGACAGTGCAGGATAATCTCCAGTCCTTTCTGTTCCACCAGTCGACTCACCATGCCCAGCATGGGAATTTCTGCATCCTGCTTCAGCCCAAGCTTTTTCTGTAATGCCAGTTTGTTCAGGGTTTTGTTATCCAGGCTGCGGTTGTTGTAGTTGTGGGGCAGGTGATGATCGGTCTGTGGATCCCAGTGTCGGTGATCTATGCCGTTTAATATGCCCAGCAAATCGTCTTTGCGGTAACGCAGCAAACCGTCCAGGCCATAGCCAAACTCCGGCAGACAGATTTCCCGTGCATAACTGGGGCTGACCGTGGTGAGCTTATCAGCAAACACCAGCCCGCCCTTGATAAAGGATAGTTGCCCGTAAAACTCCAGCGCACTGAAGTGCCATAGATCAGACGGCAGGTTCAGGTCGTAAAAGGCCTGTTGATCAAACAGTCCCTGGTAGGCCAGGTTATGAATGGTAAATACGCTGGCCGGACGGTCTGTATATTGCTCTAGCAGCGCAGGTACCAGACCCGTTTGCCAGTCGTTGCAGTGCACAATATCCGCTGCCCAGTCGAGAGATAAATGGTCCCGTGCAATGTCCACTGCGGCCCGGCAGAAAAGCGCAAATCGCAGCGCATTGTCGTGCCATACATGGCCATGGGTATCGGTGTAGGGGCCACCGGGGCGCATAAACAGGCTGGGGCAGTCTACCAGCCACAGGGTGATATCGCTGCCGGGCAAGGTGCTTTGTAAAATGCGCACCGTCTGATTGTAATAGCGGGTTTCTGCGCGCACATCATGGCGCTTGAGCTTGCTGATCACTTCCGGGTAGGCGGGCAGGCACAGGCGAATATCCTGCGCATGTTGCTGGAGTGCCACGGGCAGGCTGCCAGCGACGTCCGCAAGGCCGCCGGTTTTGATCAGGGGAAAGGCTTCGCTGCTGATATACAGAATTTTATTCATGTTCTATTGAGTACCGGGAAATATCAGATTTTTTTTAGCATCAAGGCAGCCAGCGGTGGCAGGGTCAGTTCAAGCGAGGCCGGGCGGTTCATCCAGGGCAGGTTTTCCGAGTGGATTTTATCAGCGTCACCGGCGTCACTGCCGGCATAAAAACGTGAGTCTGAGTTGAAGATAATTTCATATTCGCCCTCCTGTGGTACACCAATGCGGTAGGCATGGCGCACCACAGGAGTGAAATTGAGTATCACCACAATCTGCTGCTGATCGCTTTTGCGTAAATAGGAGAGTACCGACTGATCAGTGTCGTGACAGTCAATCCATTCAAAACCCATGTGATCAAAGTCGTATTGATGCAATGCCGGTTGTTGCCGGTAAAGTGTATTTAAATCGGTTACCAGCTGTTTGATGCCGCTGTGGTTGGCGTATTGCAGTAATGGCCACTCCAGGGTGCTGTCGTGATTCCATTCATGGCCCTGTGCAAATTCACAGCCCATAAACAGCAGCTTCTTGCCAGGATAGCTGAACATATAGCTGTATAGCAGGCGAAGGTTGGCAAACCGCTGCCATTCATCGCCGGGCATTTTATTAATCATCGAGCCCTTGCCGTGAACCACTTCATCGTGTGAAAACGGCAGCACAAAATTTTCACTGAACAGGTAGAGCAGGCCGAAGGTCAGTTTATCGTGATGATAATGGCGATAAATCGGGTCATGGGACAGGTAATCCAGGGTGTCATGCATCCAGCCCATATTCCATTTTACACTAAAGCCGAGACCACCCAGTGTCACCGGGCGGGTTACCTGTGGCCAGGCGGTGGATTCTTCCGCCATAATCAGCGTGCCGGGAAAGTGGGCATGGGTGGCGCTGTTCAGCTCACGCAAAAAGTCAATCGCCTCGATATTTTCATTGCCGCCGTGCTGGTTGGGAATCCA
>JBFFND010000325.1:0-3424 GCA_041563375.1 Gammaproteobacteria bacterium
CAATACACTCATTATGCAGCCTCGTTTGCAGCAGCCACCGCTTTCTGCGCTGCATCGGTTAAGCCTTTGGCGGCGATAATATTCAGCCCGCTCTGCTCAAGCAGCCGGGATCCTTTTTCTGCGTTATTGCCTTCCAGTCGCACTACGATCGGCACCCTCACACCTACTTCGCGAATTGCGCCAATCACACCCTCGGCAATCAGGTCACAGCGTACAATGCCACCGAAGATATTCACCAGCACGGTTTTGACATTGCTGTCGGAGAGAATAATTTTAAAGGCCTCGGCCACCCGTTCCCGGGTTGCACCGCCGCCCACATCAAGGAAGTTGGCGGGGTCACCGCCGTGCAGTTTAATCAGATCCATGGTGGCCATGGCAAGACCCGCACCGTTGACCATGCAACCGATATTGCCATCCAGCGCGATATAATTCAGATCCCATTCACGCGCACGGTTTTCACGTGCATCTTCCTGTGTGGTGTCGCGCATCTCCAGCAGGTCATTCTGACGATACAGTGCATTGTCATCCACATTGATCTTGCCATCCAGGCACAACAGATTGCCTTCACGGGTCACCACCAGCGGATTGACTTCTACCAGTGACAGATCTTTTTCAACAAACAGCCGCGCCAGCCCGGTGAGCAACTGGGTAAACTGCTTGATCTGCGCGCCTTCCAGGTTCAGGCCAAACGCCAGTTTGCGACATTGATAGGGCATCAGCCCCAGCATTGGATCCACCGTGGTGCGCAGAATTTTTTCCGGTGATTCTTCCGCCACCTTTTCGATTTCCACACCACCCTCGGTGGAAGCCATAATCACCACCCGGCGGGTGGTGCGATCAATCACCGCGCCCAGATACAGTTCACGCGCAATATTACTGGCCTCTTCGATCAGCACATGATTCACCGGCTGACCCTTTGCATCTGTCTGAAAGGTGACCAGATGACTGCCCAGCAACTGGCCAACAAAGTGAGCAACATCTTCCCGCTGCTCGATAAGCTTCACACCACCGGCCTTACCACGCCCACCGGCATGTACCTGCGCCTTAACCACCCAGCGATCACCGTCCAGTGCATTCAGGGTAGCGTGCACATCACCTGCAGAGTTGACCACGCGGTGTTGTGGCACTGGCATGCCGTACTGTTTGAATAACTGTTTTGCCTGGTATTCGTGTAGGTTCATTATCTATTCCCAATAGTGCAATGCGATGTACGCTGAGTGCGCGCAGTGCAATCGACTATCTATTATTGTGATTGTTTTTTATATCCAGGGTTTACCTGTAAGCCTTTCAACGACGTTTCTTTCTGGGCATGTGAATAGCACGTTGATCAACCGCCAGCGCCGCTTCATGCAATGCTTCGGACAGGGTCGGATGGGCAAACACAGTCAATGCAAGATCCTCGGCACTGGCACCCAGTTGCATCGCCACCACCGCCTGGGCAATTAATTCGGAAGCATGACTACCCATAATATGTACACCCAGTACCCGATCGGTATCAGCATGGGCAAGAATTTTTACCTGACCCGCGGTCTCCCCCTGTGCTTTGGCACGACCACTGGCGAGAAACGGAAAACTGCCTGCCCGGTAATGTTCTCCCGCCGCTTTCAGCTGCGTTTCGCTTTTACCCACCCAGGCAATTTCCGGATGAGTATAGATCACCGACGGAATCAGGTCATAATTGATTTGTGCAAACTTTCCGGCGATAAGCTCGGCCACCATCATGCCTTCTTCCGACCCCTTGTGTGCCAGCATCGGACCACGCACCACATCACCAATCGCATACACACCGGGCATGGACGTCTCACAGTTGTCGTCAACATGAATAAAACCACGCTCATCCAGCACCAGTCCTGCTGCTTCATCGGCAATGTAGTCGGTATTGGGTTTACGACCCACGGCGACAATCAGGCGATCGAAGATTTCGCTTTGGTCACCGTTTTCATCCTGGTAGTGCACCTCAACCTGCCTGGTTTTGCCTTTCTGGATCACTTCGGCATTTATCAGCCTTGCATTAAGGCGAATATCCAGTCCCTGCTTATTAAACAACCGCAGGGCATCTGCGGCAATCTGTTCATCGGCTATGGATAAAAACGTATCCTGCGCTTCCAGTATCATCACCTGCGATCCCAGTCGACGCCACACACTACCCAGCTCCAGACCAATGACACCGGCACCGATCACGCCGAGTTTTTCCGGCACATCGTTAAACGCCAGTGCGCCACTGGAATCGACTATTACGTCCTGCCGCAAAGGTGCAGCGGACAACTCAACCGGACTGGAACCACTGGCAATAATAATGTGCTCGGCACTGTAGTATTGCTTGTCGGCCGCCTTATCACTGCTGACCGACACCTGATTGTCTGCCAGTAATTTCGCCGTGCCGTGGATAGTGTGAACCTGGTTCGACTTAAGCAACGTAGCTATGCCCTGGGTAAGCTCAGACACCACGCGGTTTTTTCGCCGCATCATTTTCTGCAGATCAAAACCCAGACTATCTACTTCAATACCATGTGTGGAAAACTGCTGACCGGCCTGCTCATACAACTCGGTTGACTGCAGCAGGGCCTTGGATGGAATACAACCGACATTCAAACAGGTGCCGCCCAGTGATGGTTTACCCTGCTCATCCAGCCAGTTATCAATACAGGCAGTATTGAGCCCCAGTTGCGCGCAACGGATTGCCGCCACATAACCGGCGGGGCCGGCTCCAATCACGATCACATCATAATCTCTGGCCATTATCAGACTCCGATCAGGCTGCGTGCAGGATCTTCCAGCACATCTTTAATGGTTACCAGAAACTGCACTGCTTCGGCACCATCAATAATACGGTGATCATAGGACAGCGCCAGATACATCATCGGCCGGGCAACAATTTCACCGTTCTCTACCACTGCACGCTGCTGGATCTTATGCATACCCAGGATCGCGCTTTGTGGTGGATTAATAATCGGCGTCGACAACATTGAGCCAAACACGCCGCCGTTGGTGAGTGAAAAAGTGCCACCGGTCATTTCATCGATCGACAGTTGATTATTTTTTGCCTTATCCACATAGTCGAGAATATTGCGTTCAATATCCGCCAGGCTCATCTGGTCCACATTGCGCAGCACCGGCACCACCAGGCCTCGAGGCGCAGCAACGGCAGCTGGCTCATGAGAAACGCGGCTTCCACGGCCGCACGCCCCTCCAGCAGCTGGTTCAGTCGTCCCGGCGGAGCAATGAACTCGCGGTCGGCTATTTCTTGCCCTGCATGGGATCGCCCTCGCCCGCGAACTCCGGCGCCGGCTCGTGACCGAGAAAAATCTTGCCCAGGTCCTGGTAGAGCGGATGGGCTACCCAGCGATGGGTCGCACAGCCGTGAGCGTCCCTCAGCTTGCGCTCCAGAGGGCTGTACATGCGCATTCCGCTGGTACCGGCCGCG
>JBFFND010000326.1:0-3415 GCA_041563375.1 Gammaproteobacteria bacterium
CCTGCTGCATACCCTGCATAAAACTGTGCGCCAGCTCGGCAATTACGTCAGGTTTGCTGTGAAATGCACGATCACCGATTACACCGCTGACTCCCAGCCCCATATCCAGTACTGGTGCAAAACTCATATCCACACCCACCGCTCGACACTCCGCCGCCATTAGCCAGCCACACTGTTGTGCCAGCAGTTTGCCCTGCTTTTTATCCCGCGCATAGGCGCGACCATATTCTGCTGCTGGCGGGATATGGGTAAAGCCCTCGCGAAAGCGCTGCACCCGCCCGCCTTCATGATCCACCGCAACCAGCAGATGGGGTGAACGCAGCGCGTGAATTTCGTCTATCAATGCAGTGATCTGTTGCGGCGATTCATAATTACGCGTGAACAAAATAACGCCACCGGCTTGAGGGTGGCGTAGCATTTCTTTTTCTTCCTGGCTGATAGAGGTGCCGACTAGATCAAGCATCACCGGGCCGAGTGACATAAAACCACCTCAGGTGTATGTTTTAAGACAATTAACGCCGCAGAAGGCGAGCACGGTTTCCAGGTGACGATCGAACCCGGCAAATTCATGACCACCGCCCTCTTCCACAATGGATGGCACGGCGGCATATTTATTCATTGCCATCTTATAGTCAAGCACCTCGTCACCCGTCTGGATCATCAGCAGGTAACGATCCGGGTTACTGATCTGTTCAACTTCAAGCGCCTTGAGCTGGTTAATGTGATCCATGGTGAGCTCGTATTCCTCACCCGTGTACAGGTTACGATTGGGTCCGAGATAGTCTTCAAACAGTTCATAGGGTTTTACTGCGGGATTGATCAGCACTACACGGCTGTCGTATTTCTCTGCCAGCCAGGTGGCATAATAGCCGCCCAGTGAGCTGCCAATAAAACACAGCGGACGCATTGCATGGGGTGAATGGTATTTTTCGATCAGTTGCTGCAGCTGTTGCATGGCGAGAATGGGTTCGTAGGCGAGCGCCGGTATCTCCAGAATATCAGGCATATTGATTTTGTTTGCAAAATCGCGCAGCAAACTGGCCTTGTATGAATCCGGTGAACTGTTAAAACCGTGAATATAAATCAGCATATATCGGTGACTGTTGTCATTTATCTCCCTATCTTCAGTATATAAGATAATTTTAAAATGTCGTGGTTTAGTTGTTATTTATGCTGATTTTTTTCACTAAAAAGCGGTTTTTATCTGGATTCACCCTGTTTTTTGCAAAATACACACCGCATGTACTGCAATTCCCTCCTGCCGGCCAGCAAATCCAAGACCTTCGGTGGTCGTCGCTTTTACATTTATCTGTGCCAGCTCGGCCTGTAAGTCCTCACTCAGGTGCTGGCGCATCTGGGTTATATGCGGCGCCATTTTAGGTGATTGCGCAATGATCGTGGCATCCAGATTACCCAGCCGATAACCCTGCTCCGTTACCAGCCGATACACCTGGCTTAGCAGCCGGCGACTGTCTGCCCCCTTGTAAGCCTCATCACTGTCGGGAAAATGTCCACCAATATCTCCCAGTGCCAGTGCACCCAGCAGCGCATCGCACACTGCATGCAATAATACATCACCATCCGAATGTGCCTTGAACCGGCTGTGATGGGGAATTTTCACCCCACCAAGAATAATATGCTCACCTGGCTCGAAGGCATGTACATCATAGCCATGACCTATTCGTATACTACTGATCAATATTTCACTCCTGATTGAATATCATTTTGAGTACGGCACAATTCACAACAACCCACTCAGGCCTCATGGGTCTGGCCATACAGCTGTTTATACAAACCATCCCGTTGCACCATATCCTCATGTACGCCTTCATCGATAATGCGGCCATCATCAAACACATACACCCGATCCGCCTGCTTCACCGCACTCAGACGATGAGCAATGATCAGTGTGGTTCGATCATGCAGGAAAGCCTGCATCGCTTTATGTAACTTCGACTCGGTTTCTGTGTCCAGCGCCGAGGTGGCTTCATCCAGAATCACCACCCTGGGTTGCGCCAGAATCATCCGTGCTACCGCCAGGCGCTGGCGCTGACCGCCGGACAGACGCACCCCGTTACGCCCGACGATGGTGTCCAGCTGTTGCGGCAATGCATTAATGGTTTCACCCAGCTGCGCCACCTGCAGTGCCTGCCACAGTGTTTCATCGGGGATATCCCGCCCCATGCTCAAATTCTGCCGCACTGTGTCATTAAACAGTACCGGATGCTGTAACACCGTGGCGACATTGTCACGCACCACATCCAGGCCAATCTCCGACACCGGTACATCATCAAAATACAGCTGCCCCTCCCTGGGTATATACATGCCCAGAATCATCTGTACCAGTGTAGACTTACCGCCACCACTGGCCCCAACCAGCGCCACCTTTTCCCCCGGTTTGATGGTTAACGACAGGCCCTTGAGTACATCTTCCCCATCACCGTAGCTGAAGCTGACATTATCGACTTTCAATCCCACGGTGTGTTTGTCGGCAAACGGGTTCTGCAGGTGGGGATATTGTGGCTCGGTATGCAGCTTCAATAGCGCATTAAGGCGAACCATGGCCGCTTTAGCTGCATAATAGCTGTACTGGATGCCAAGCACTTCCTGCACCGGCGCCATCATAAACCACAGATAGGCATACACTGCGATCATCTGCCCGATGGATAAATCGGAAAACACCACCATCAGCATACTCATCGCGCGAAACACTTCAAAGCCCATCAGAAACACAAAGAAGGAAATACGATTGGCCGCATCACTCTTCCAGCTGAATGCAGACGACTGCTGTTTGACGCCACGCGCCCTGTCAATCACCCGTTGAATATAGTGCCGCTCGCGATTGGCGGCACGTATCTGGTGAATCGCGTCCAGGGTTTCGCTCAGTGATTGTTGAAACAGCTCAAAGGCCGAATTCTCATTACGTTTGAGGTGCTTTACCCGACGCCCAAGCACCATGGTGAAATAGATCACCAATGGGTTCATCACCAGGATAAACAGCGCAAGCTGCCAGTGAATCCACAGCAGAATCACCGCCACACCGATAATCGATAACACCGCGACAATAAATTTGCTCAGTGCAGTGCCGATAAAGGTATCAATTGCCTCCACGTCGGTCACCAGGTGGGATGCCACTGTACCACTGCCCAGGGTTTCATACTCCGCCATCGAGACCAGCTGCAGACGCTGCAACAGTGCCTGGCGTATTTTGTAGGTAATATCCTTGGCGACTTCAGTGAATTTATAGGTTTGCCACACTGCCAGCATCATCGATGTAAAACGCAGAAGAATAGTAAGTAGCATAATGCTGACGATATACAGTACCGGCCCCCACCAGCTCGGTGGGAAAACCAGGTTCATGTTTTCCACCAGAAAACCCGGTTTATCCAGCAGCACCTCATCGACCAGTAAGGGC
>JBFFND010000327.1:0-3413 GCA_041563375.1 Gammaproteobacteria bacterium
GCGGTCCGCGAGGAGGGCAAGGAGTGGGTGGGCACAGCGGCCGCGCTGTGGGGCATCACGGCCGGTGTCTACCTGGCGCTGATATTCGCGCTGGATAACCAGCTCAGTATGCCGGCGCGGCTGGGCATTATTATGCTCGCCGGCATCGTGGTGAATAACGCTATTGTGCTGGTGGAGCAGATCGAGATCTGTCGCCAGCAGGGTCTGCGACTGGTCGACGCGGTAATGGAAGCCTCCAGCCTGCGCCTGCGCCCCATTTTAATGACCACCCTGACCAGTGTGTTCGGCATGCTGCCACTGGCCGCCGGGTTAAATGAAGGCTCGGAAATGCTGCAGCCACTGGCCACGGTGATCGTCTTCGGCCTGTCGTTTTCGCTGCTGGTGTCATTACTGGTCATTCCGATTTTCTATCTGCTGATTCACCGCCGGGAGACGTCCAGCCATGCAGTGGCATAATCAGGATGCAGATAAACAGCTGCTGCCTGGCGAAATCCATATCTGGCTGAATTTTCTCAATCTGCATCAGGCCAAACTCAAACACCTCTATCCGCTGTTATCACCCGCAGAAAAGGCTCGCAGTGAAGAATTCAGTCATTTCCGCGCACGCAAAAACTACATTGCTTCCCACGGTTTTCTGCACAGCGTACTCGCTTACTATCTACAACGTCCTGCGGCGGAGATTGAGTTCCACCAGGGAGAGAAAGGCAAACCGTACATTGCACCCGAACAGAACCCACAGCTGATTCAGTTCAATCTCAGTCACAGCCAGAACCTCGCCATACTGGCAGTGTGCCGAGAACAGTCTGTGGGCATTGATATCGAATGCAGTCAGCGCGACAGCGACTGGTCGGGCATTGCCCGGCGTTTTTTTACCCCGAATGAGCAACAGGCATTGTTCGCGCTGCCGGAAGCGCAGCAGAAAGACGCCTTTTACCAGCTGTGGACGCGCAAGGAAGCCCATATGAAGGTTACCGGGCTGGGGCTGGGGCTGCCGCCAACCCGGTTCGAGCTTAGCGTACCCCCGCGTCCGGCGGCCTTTATTGGTCTGCTGGATCAACCCGCCAGGGAAAAATTTGCCAGCCAGCATGAGACGCATTACCAGATGCAGGATATCCAGCTACCGGCAGTCTACCCCACCTACCGTGCCTGCCTTTCCGCGGATTTTGAATTTACCCACCTGAAGAACTTTATCCACAACTGACGCTCATAGGGTATCGCGTGTAATAGCTGTGTGATCCATTACCTATTTCCACACTTTTCATCTATAATTATTCGCCAGAGCCGCGCATTGATCATGGATGGCGCACCATCAATCCAGATGGACGACAATAACAAGATCCGCTTTACCCAGCTGTAATTTATGCCAATAAACCAAAACTGCTGTTCCAAACCCCTTATCCATCTGGTTGGTGACGACAGCGAACAGAACCTCCACCTCAGTGATTCACTCATAAACAATGGCTACAATGTCAGCCTGTTCAGCAGCACCGATGAACTGGCCTGCATCTGCAATCACAATGACGATGAAGAGCGCCCCGCAGCGGTGGTAATCGACGCGCTACTGGCGACGGAAAACAGCCCGGATCTGCCGGTTATGGGGGATCTGAGGCTATGCAAGAACAACGGCATACCGGTGGTGGTGATTTCCAATCACGACAGTCTACAGGCGAGAATCTCGGCCTTTCGCGCCGGAGCGAGCCGCTATCTGCTAAAGCCGGTCAACGATGAGCAACTGGTACACCTGCTGGATGAGCTCACCCATCATCAGCCCGCCAACCCCTACCGCGTGCTGGTGGTGCACGATGCAGTAACGCCTGTTCCCAATTGTGCCGGACTGCTGCATGACTCCTGTTTTACGGTAAAATTGCTGGATCAGCCCCTGCAGACACTGGACTCGATCAAGCTCTTTAGTCCTGATGTGGTTCTGCTGGACCTCAATAGCACCGAGGTCAGCGGTCCGGAGTTGGCGGCGATCCTGCACCAGAGCCAGCCGCAATTGCCGGCGGTGCTGATTACCAGCCAGCCGGATATCGGCAGCGAGCTGAAAAGCCTGAACCTCGACAATATCGATTATCTGCAACGCCCGCTGGAATGCAGTTTCCTGATCAGCAACATTATCAGCCGCGCTCGCCAGGCAAGAAATATCAACAATACCCAGCAGCATCTGCGGTCATTGTTATATACAAGAGAACGCGAACATCAGGCACTGAACCAGCACGCGATTGTCAGTATTGCCGATGTGGCGGGCAGAATTACCTATGTTAATGACAAGTTCTGTGAAATCAGCGGCTACGACCGTGACGAACTGCTGGGAGCCACTCACCGCATTGTAAAGTCGGAGGTGCACCCGGCGGAATTCTACCAGCAACTCTGGGACACCATTTCCAGTGGTCAGCACTGGCAGGGTACCATCTGCAACCAGCGCCGTGATGGCAGCCATTACTGGGTCGCCTCCACCATCACCCCGTTTATGGACGCCCGTGGCAAGCCTTATCAATACATATCGATCCGTACCGATATCACCGCCACCAAACAGGTGGAAGAGGAGCTCAAGCGCAGCCGTGAGCGCCTGCGCCGTGGACAGATCTTTGCCAATATCGGCACCTGGGACTGGAATGTCAAAACGGGTGAACTGGTGTGGTCGGAGCGCATTGCGCCGCTGTTCGGCTATGCCGAGGGCGAGCTGGAAACCTCCTACGACAACTTTCTCAATGCAGTCCACCCGGATGACCAGCAACTGGTTATCGATGCGGTCAATGACTGCCTGGTGAATGACACCCCCTACGATATCGAGCACCGCGTGATCTGGCCCGATGGCACTGTACGCTGGCTGCAGGAACGGGGGGCTGTGTTGCGGAATGAACAGGGCGAACCCTTGCAGATGCTGGGCGTAGTACAGGACATCGACGAGCGCAAGCGCACCGAACAGGCGCTCGCATACAGCGAACAGCGCCTGCGTGAAGCGCAGGCGCTGTCACACATCGGCAACTGGCAGGCCGATCTGGTTACCGGCTCACTCTTCTGGTCCGATGAAATCTTCCGCATTTTCGGCCACCAGCCGGGGGACTTCAAACCAGATATAGAGCTGTTTAAGAACCTGGTTCACCCCGATGATCGTCAACTCATTGAGGATAGCCACGTCGAGGCAGCGGAAACAGGCATCCATGATGTCATTCACCGCATTGTGCTGCCCGATGGCAGCATCCGTTATGTGCACGAGCTGGCGGAAGCCACGCTGGATGATAACGGTAAGCTGGTTAAACTCACCGGCACGGTGCAGGATATCACCGAATTGCGTACGACCCAGTTGCAGGTGGAGCAGCAGCGTAAACTGCTGGATATGCTGCACCACTCCACCACCGACTTTGTGGAAAAGGCCGACTTTATCGGCACTATGTCAGATATGCTAAAAA
>JBFFND010000328.1:0-3408 GCA_041563375.1 Gammaproteobacteria bacterium
ATCGTCCCTGGGGTGCCTATGAATGTATCGATTACGATGCACGCTTCCAGGTAAAACGAATTACCGTAAACCCCGGTGCCAGCCTGTCATTGCAGTTACATCATCACCGATCAGAACACTGGATCGTGGTTCAGGGCACCGCCAGAGTCACCTGCGGGGACAAGGTGTTCTTAATGTCTGAAAACGAGTCAACCTACATACCGCTGGGCGAAAAACACCGGTTGGAGAATGCCGGCAAAATTCCTCTGGAACTGATTGAAGTGCAAACCGGAACCTATCTGGGTGAAGACGATATAGTGCGCTTTGATGATGTATATGGCCGCAGCGATGAAAATGGAGATAAGTAAATAACATGGGTATAAAAATCGCCATTGCAGGTACAGGCTATGTCGGCTTATCAAATGCGATATTGCTGGCACAACATAATACGGTGGTAGCGCTGGATATTGTTGAAGAAAAAGTCAATATGCTCAATAACAGGGTGTCTCCAATTGAGGATATTGAAATTGAGGATTACCTTAAAAATAAAAAACTGGATTTTAAGGCAACCACAGATAAGGAAGAAGCATACACAAGGGCTGATTACGTTGTAATAGCAACGCCGACCGATTATGACCCTGAAACCAATTACTTTAATACAAACACAATTGAATCAGTTATACGGGATGTGCTTACCATCAACCCGAATGCGGTAATGATTATTAAATCAACGATTCCGGTGGGTTATACAAAAAAACTAAAAGAGCAGTTCCTGGCTGACAATATTATCTTTTCACCAGAGTTTCTGCGTGAAGGAAAAGCGTTACATGATAATCTGTATCCATCAAGGATCATTATTGGCGAGAAATCAGCCAGGGCAGAGACGTTCGCTAATCTGCTGATAGAAGGTGCAAAAAAAGATAATATCGATGTGCTGTTTACTGAATCGACCGAAGCTGAAGCGGTAAAATTGTTTTCCAATACCTACCTGGCAATGCGTGTGGCATACTTTAATGAGCTGGATACCTATGCCCAGGTGCATGGGCTGGATACACGGCAGATTATTGAAGGGGTCTGCCTGGATCCGCGTATCGGTAGTCATTATAACAATCCGTCGTTTGGTTATGGTGGCTATTGTCTGCCGAAGGATACCAAGCAGTTACGAGCTAATTATAGCGAAGTACCTAATAATCTGATCCAGGCTATTGTAGATGCAAACACCACGCGTAAAGACTACATCGCCAGCACCATTATTGAAAAAAATCCGAAAATCGTTGGTGTATACCGTTTGATAATGAAGCACGGCTCGGACAATTTCAGAGCTTCATCCATTCAGGGGGTAATGAAGCGGATCAAGGCGAAAGGCATAGAAGTCGTCATCTACGAGCCGGTACTGGATCAGGATGATTTCTATCGCTCAAAGGTCATCAGGGACCTTGAAGAATTCAAGAAAATGTCTGATGTGATTGTGGCCAATCGATTGTCAGACGAAATACTCGATGTAAGGGACAAGGTCATTACACGGGACTTATTTGGTAAAGACTCATAAATAATTAAATATATAAAAATACAGGTAATTTTATTATGGCAAAAAAAGCATTAATTACGGGCATAACAGGGCAGGATGGTGCATACCTGGCTGAGTTTCTATTAAACAAGGGTTATGAAGTCCATGGCATCAAGCGGCGTTCATCATCATTCAATACAGATCGCATCGACCACCTGTATCAGGATCCGCACGAAAAAGAACAGAAACTGGTTTTGCATTACGGTGATTTAACCGATTCGATGAGTCTGGTGCGGGTAATCCAGCAGGTAGAGCCGGATGAAATATATAACCTGGGTGCGCAGAGCCATGTGGCAGTATCGTTCGAAAGCCCGGAGTATACGGCTGATACCGTTGGTATAGGCGCATTACGCATACTGGACGCGATTCGTATTTCCGGGCTGGAAAAGAAAACCCGCTACTACCAGGCTTCGACGTCCGAGCTATATGGTGAAGTGCAGGAAATCCCGCAAAAAGAAACTACACCATTCTATCCGCGCTCACCTTATGCAGCAGCAAAGCTCTACGCTTACTGGATAACTGTAAACTACCGTGAAGCCTATGGCATCTATGCCTGTAATGGCATTCTATTCAACCACGAGTCCCCCATTCGTGGTGAAACCTTTGTAACCCGTAAAATCACCCGAGCGATTGCTCGTATCAGCCTGGGCCTGCAGGATAAGCTGTATCTGGGTAACCTCAGCGCGAAACGCGATTGGGGTCATGCTAAGGATTATGTGGAAATGCAGTGGCTTATGCTGCAACAGGATGCACCGGAAGATTTTGTTATTGCGACCGGTGTACAGTATTCAGTGCGTGAGTTTGTAGAAAAATCAGCGAAGGCCGTGGGAATCGATATCGAGTGGAAAGGCGAGGGTGTTGATGAAAAGGGCTATAACAAACAAACCGGTGAATGCATAGTAGAGGTCGATCCACGTTACTTCAGACCTACAGAAGTGGAAACCCTGCTGGGTGACCCAACCAAAGCCAAGGAAAAACTCGGCTGGGTGCCCAAAATCACACTTGATGAGATGGTGGCCGAAATGGTAGAGCATGATGTAATGATCGCCAAGCGTGATGCACTATGCGAGAAAGAAGGCTACAGAACAAACCGCTACTTCGAATAAATGTAGTAAGCGCAGGGTGGATCAAGCAAGGCCGATCCACCAAAAATTTAATACAAGTAGCGTAGGGTGGATCAAGCGAAGCGGCTCCACCAAAAACAGAAGTAACAAATTATGAACAAAGATGACAAAATTTATATAGCCGGCCATCGAGGACTTGTTGGTTCTGCAATCGTCAGAAATCTAGAAGCTGGCGGATACACTAACCTGGTATTAAGAACTAGTAAGGAATTGAATTTAACCTCACAGGCGGATGTGAATAAATTCTTTGAGCAGGAAAAGCCTGATTACGTGTTTCTGGCAGCTGCAAAAGTAGGTGGCATTCATGCGAATGACACCTATCCGGCAGATTTTATTCGCGATAATTTGCAAATACAGACCAATGTAATTGATGCTGCTTATCGCAATAACGCAAAAAAGCTGCTTTTCCTCGGCTCATCCTGCATCTATCCAAAATTTGCGCCACAGCCGATGAAAGAAGAGCATTTACTTACCGGTGAGCTGGAACCAACCAATGAATGGTACGCCATCGCAAAAATAGCTGGCATAAAGATGTGCCAGGCCTATAAAAAACAGTATGGTTTCAATGCCATATCCATTATGCCAACCAATCTATATGGCCCGGGTGATAATTTCAACCTGGAAAATTCCCATGTATTGCCGGCTTTGATTCGAAAATTCCATGATGCAAAAGAAAATAATCTGCCACAGGTTGAAGTGTGGGGCACCGGCACACCAAGGCGTGAATTCCTGCATGTG
>JBFFND010000329.1:0-3375 GCA_041563375.1 Gammaproteobacteria bacterium
ACAGGAATACCACGAACAGTGCGCTTAAACTAGTGTCCACTTTTCGTGGGTAACATCATTTAAAATATGAAAATAGAAAATATCTCAATATTACTTATTAGCAGCGTAATAATCATGGTGCTAGGTTACGCTGTTGCACTATTATATTTCACGTGGCCAATATCAGAAATCTCTATCAACAAGGCAGGTGTGTTTGGTGACAGCTTTGGCGTACTAACTTCGCTATTTTCAGGGCTGGCCTTCTCTGGAATGATAATTACGATTTTGTTACAACGCCAGGAGCTACAATTACAACGGCTCGAACTTAAAGAAAGTAGAAAAGAATTCTCAAAAAGCGCTAATGCTCAAGAAAAAAATGCACAACTGAGTGCGCTTACCGCCTTACTCAATAACAACAACGAACAAATTACTTACTTAGAAAAAACTATAGACAAAAATATTGATAGTAAAAACAGACACCGAATAGAAGACAACACAAGAATCGAGGCAATAATACAAGGAAGACAAGGCCAAAACGAATTAATATCAAGTAAGATAACGGAAATTCTTAATGATTCTGGTATTGAGATTAAATAAACATAACAAGTGGGTCAAGCTCGCTTCGCTTGGACGCGCAGAAAGCGCGCGCCACTTACCCTAGTCGTTAGATAAAAAACAACAATAAAACAAGGAAGCAAAAAAAATGAAACCTCAACTATTTGCCATAATGGCACTCCTATTAACTACATCAAACATTAACGCTGCCAGTATCTCGATAGCCGACCCATCTGGTCCTGTTTCTTACCACGAATCAACTCCAGATTCGAATACAATCATTTATGGTATAGGCGTATATGAAACAAGTATTGGACGTGGTTTTAGAGAGCATCCAATTGGTACAGCTAATATACATATAGAAAGTCAGGGATCTAATCAGTCAGTACTTGTTCTTAGCTCATACGAACCTACAAACTGGAACATTACGGGCACGGGCATTAGCAGCATTAGTAGTATTTACTTATTTGGTTATCATGATCAAAGTGTAACAATAAGTAATTCAAGTATTGATATTTTTGAATTCAGTTATCTAGGAGAAGGAGATTACCAGGGCATAACATATGAATGGAATACACCTGAAATAAACACTTTTGAAAATATTATTGGTGACAACATAGATGTATTCGCGGGAACTTATCATGCCACGAACTTTACTATTCAAGCAGTTCCCGTCCCTCCTGCATTATTACTATTCATTTCAGGAATAGTAGCGCTTTTCGGTATAACTAAAAAACATTGTATCTAACAAGGCGCTCAAGCGGGACAACCAAAATGCTGGTTGCCCCTTAACTAGGCGTTTGGCTACTGAGACTGCGTCAGGAGGAACACTTGCGAGCTGCTAATGAGAAGCAATCTACGGACCGCGTATTGGCCCTATTTGGCCTCTGCGGAGTGCTTTCTCCCGTATTTCTCCTTGTAGCCACGATTGTCGGTGGTGCCTTGCGGGAAAGCTACGATCCGGTAGCTCAAAGCATCAGTGAGTTATATGAAATTGGAGCACCGAACGCGACTTGGTTAATGGTACTGTTCACAACCTATCATGCGCTCGTAATTCCTTTGGCGATGGGTCTCCACCGCGGCCTGCCACGGCGAATGCATGATTGGATCGGACCACTGTTTCTTGCCATGGCGGGACTTCTCGGGGTACCGCTTGGAGCATATGCACAATGTGACCCCGGGTGCTTTGGAGCTACGACCTTCCGCGGACAACTCCACGGCATTCTCGTCCTTGTTACCGTGCCCCTGATCTTCGTAGCGATGTTGGCCACCTGGCTTAGAATTCGGCACGATCCAGACTGGCGAATTTATGCTCGATATACTCTTTGGACTGCGGTCATTGGAGTCAGCTTCGGCATTGCAATGACACCATTCATTCAGGGGCAATACTCTGGCCTACTAGAGCGCATTTCGGTCACTATTATATTACAGTGGTACGTTATAACTGGTCTGCGTCTTGTCGTCGCCTCACGAGGCGGTGAGTCGGCATCGACCGATCAAGATGTAGCCTAACAAGAAGCCGCACCCGGACAAATTACTCGCTGCGCTCATAATTTGTCGGTGTGCTTTGCGCCAGGCTTAAGGATGAACAATTTCAAATACCCAAAGTTAACTTCAATGGAAGCAGCCAGCAAACTAATTACTCATGCGGCTCTAGGCAGTACTTTATATCTTATGTTAGACAATCCATTTTATTGGCTAATACTATTACTATGGTGCACTGCAATTGTTAGTGACTTAGTAGAAATTTATAAAATGCATAAAAACAGTATTGTAAAATCCAACTCAACATCTATCTGTTTTTATGATAAGCAAAGTATCCCTATTAATGACATAAATTCTATACAGGTTTTAAAAACTGGAAACTACCCTATAGGTTTGAATTTTAGTCTTAAAAGCGGCAAATCATGTAATAAACACTTCCCTATGCTTAAGGGTAAACAATTCACAGATCTGTCAGAAAGCTTAAAATGTTATTTAAAGCTGTAACCTAATACAACATATACAAACCAAGTTACCCATGATAAATGGATTTAAAGCATTACTAATCTGCAGCCTCTCAGTGGCAACATTAGGTATAGTATTTGGCGGTCTAGCGTATAGCCATGAACCACATGCGTTAGCAATGTTTGGCTTAGGCGGAGCATTCATTGGAGCAGTTATGGCCATAGAATTTGAACCAGGATATTTCAAGCCACCAATTTTATGGAAAACTTTATTTTCTGCAACTGGCTGTCTTTTATTTGCACACAGCATAGAAGCATCTACAAACGGTTACATATTAGCCATTATAATCGGTGTATTTCTTGGTTTAACTGCAAGCTTTTGGCTCAAACATGTTACATTCCCTTAAAATCACACAACAAGGCGATCAGGCGGGACCAGTAACCTTTAGCTTCTATGGCCCAATTAATTTACACTACCAAACACTATAATAAGTAAGCTCACACCCCGCTCATCGACCCATTGCCTGGGCGCTATGAAATAACATATGGAGATTAAATGAATAAATTAGTTGTTTTAGGGATAGTCTTAGTAACCCCAATTGAAGCACAAGCAGAAAACAAAGGCATTGAAGAAACAAACTATACAACCACTCTAAGTGGAAGCGACTCAGACAATGGGAACATGCTTGCGTTATCTGGAATCGCAAGATTACCAGTAGCAGACTACACAGGCATATCTATTGCGGGTAGTGTGGCACAGTTCAATGGCAATGATATCTTCCTTGACTCATCAAACATCTCGGCAGACATTGGTATTTTTGTAAGAAAGTATGATTTAGGCATTATTCAGGCTAATTACGGTTACAGCAAGCTAGAATCAGATGCACCAGCAGGG
>JBFFND010000330.1:0-3359 GCA_041563375.1 Gammaproteobacteria bacterium
AGGTGCATGAAGCATGGGACGCGAACCGCGAAACCAAGCAGTCTATTCTGCGCTAGTAAAATACTGGCCAGAGACAGTTTCACCTCCCCGTGAAGTCTAAAAACCTCCCTGTATTGGGAGGTTTTTTTATGCCCAGATGACTAAAGACCAAAGACTAACGACTAACCACTAAGGACTATTCAAGCCCCAGCGACCGCATCACCCGGTGTTTTGTCTGCAGATAATCCCGGTGTGACACATAAATCAGATCGCAGATTTTTCGCACCATCTGTTCTTCATATTTATCCAGCTCGGCATCAGCAAAGGCCACACGCCATAACAGCTCAACCAGGTGTACTTTTTTATCCTGATCATAATGCTCAGCAATCAGTCGAGTGAACTGGTGATAGTCTGTAGCCTGCTGCTTTTCTTCCTGCGCCAGCTGGTAGAGCTCATCCAGCTCGTGCTCTGACACATCCAGATGCGCCAGCAAAGCCTTACGCACGGTACTGATCTCCTCCTCACTCACCTGCTGATCCTGCGTGCTCATTTCCAGCAACAGCGCAGCGGCAGCCAGATTCAACTGATGCTCAATGCTTGCTGCCGCAGCATCACTCCCATCAAAAAAAGTATCAAAAAAATCCCTGATTTTATCCAGCATAAAACCACCTCAAGCTTATTCGCTAAAAACGCTCTGTCGCACCGCCTGCCAGGCCTGATCGCCAAATCGAGATTTAATAACTAACGGCAGGGCACAGGAACCGGCAGATAACAGACGATCATGAAATACCTGCAAATTAAAGTCAGCTTTCTTCATTTCTTCTTCACGCAACGCCTTGATCATCGCCCAGCCCAGCGCATAACTCATGGGCACCGTGGGTGACTGGGTGTACCAGCTCAAATCTGCTTTGGCCTGTTGCATATCAAAGCCCAGTGCATCACACAACCGCTGTGCGGCACTGTCCACATCCAGACCACGGGTATGCAGCTCAACATCCAGCATCACGCGCAGCGCACGCCATAAACGATCACGCAACATCATGAAACGGTGTTCAGGCCTGTTCAGAAAACCCTGCTCCTGCATCAGTTCTTCACAATACAGTGCCCAGCCTTCATACAGTGTTGCCGATGCATTCAGCATACGTGGCAAGCTGTTTTCAGGACTCTGGTTAGCACTGACAAACTGCAGATGATGACCAGGAAACGCTTCATGCACACAGGTTAAATCAATCGATGTCCAGTTATGCTCCAGCAACTGCGCACTCGAGCTGACCGGCGTGACATAATAATGACCCTGCTGCTGTACATCTTTACAGGCCGGTTCTTCATACGCTGCAAACGGAATTTCATGCCGCAAAAACAGCGGTGTTTCCACTACTTTCAATGACTGATTCTGCGGCATTGTCAGCAGTTTATTATGCTGCACAAACTGGTACGCCGCCTGCATTCGAGAGCGATAGGCATCCAGCAGATCCTTACCTGTATTTTGCGGATGCTGCTGCCTGATCTCGATCATCACTTCAGCGATGGTTTTCCCCGGCCCCAGCTCATGCGCCATTTCCTGCAGTTCGTGCTGTGTACGCAAAAACAGTTGTTCACCAAACTGATAGAGTTGATCCGCATTTATATCCAGACCATGCCAGTTTTGCAGCAACATATTAAAGTGGTTTTCGCCACAGGCAAACTTACCCACTGCTTTAGGCAAAATATCCTGACGCAGGAATTTCTCGAACTGCTCCATTGCCACGGCAGCAGCATCACAAATAATTTGCAGCCGCGACGGGTTCTCAAATTCACGGGCAACCATCGGTTCCTTGAGCAATCCACGCAAATACAGCACGCCTGCTGCAGCACTGCTGATTGCGTCCATCGCCCACTCTGCCGGTATTTTCCGCGGCGTCTGCGCCAGGTAGGTTTTAGCTGCACGCAAATGCTCGGGAATTGCAGCCAGCCGATGTTTAAGCGCCTTATGAACATTCTGCACCGGTCGATTGGTCAGCTGATGAATCGCATCCAGTGGCAAAAATTTCTGTGGTGAAATAAAACGCCAGTCGCGTTCCAGTAATTCATGCAACTCAATACTCGCAGCATTGTATAAAATAGTGAAATCAATCTGCTGCGCTGGTGACAACTCTGAGATACTCAGCTCTTCCAGTGATGACAGTATTTTCTGGTTTAGCGAAATCAGTGCGCCGATGTCTTCATCATCAAATGGCGTCAGCTGTTCCTCATAACCGCCCACTCCAACATGTACCGCCATCTCGGGATGAAAGCGGAACCAGGCACTGTAATACTGTTTGAGCAGCTGATCGAAGGCATGCCGCGTTGTCGTCTGTGTCATGGCTGTTATTCTTCAACAATCTCAAAATCATGGGTTACTTCAGCGGTGGCTGCCAGCATAATCGACACCGAGCAGTATTTTTCGGCGGTCAGGTGAATGGCCTTTTCTACCTGCTTTTCACTCAGGCCTCGGCCTTTGACGATGTAGTGCACATGGATACGGGTAAACACCTTGGGGATTTCTTCTGCACGTTCAGCCGAGATTTCCACAATACAGTCGTCGATTGGCTGGCGCGCCTTCTGCAGTATCATGACCACATCAAAGGCAGTGCAGCCCCCCATGCCAATTAATACCATTTCCATGGGGCGAGCCGCCAGATTACGCCCTCCTGCCTCGGGCGCACCATCCATGACCACCGAATGCCCACTGCCGGACTCGCCTACAAAAGACATATGATCTAACCATTTCACTCTGGCTTGCATAATTGATACCTGAATCACTGTTGTTTAATTAATATTTTGTGCTAAATAACGTAGACTACACGGAATGCCGAAAAGTCACTATAATCTAGTGTCCACATTGAATATGAAACGGATACCATGAGTTTGCTACCTAAAGTCGATAAATCCAATCCTTCACTGGAGCTTCTTCTCAACCATTGCCACAAAAAGACCTACCCGGCAAAGAAGAAGATCATCCACGAAGGTGACCAGCCTCACAGCCTGTACTATATCATTAAGGGCTCGGTTAGCGTACAAACCGAAAATGAAGAAGGTGCGGAAATTATTCTGGCCTATCTCAATAGTGGCGATTTTTTTGGCGAAGCCGGGCTGTTCAAGGAAGACCTGGATCGCAGTGCCATGATCGTTGCCAAAACCGCCTGTGAAATTGCCGAAATTTCCTACACCCAGTTTCGTAAACTGGTTAAGGAAGATCCGGAAATCCTGTTTCTGCTATCAACCCAGGTATTTGATCGCCTGATCAAGAATACTTATATGCTTGATACCATTATAAGATTGGGAATCGTTTCTGGCATTGGCTACAAAATAATTCGCGTTGCATTAATCATATCAATTGCTGGAATTATCCTGTTACCAAT
>JBFFND010000331.1:0-3355 GCA_041563375.1 Gammaproteobacteria bacterium
ATCCAGGCTTTCAAATTCGAGCTGCTGCCGCTCTTCATACCAGCGCAGCCGTGTATCCAGCGCACTGATCGACACACCACTGGCAAAACCATCAGGCGGATCCAGATCATCATGAAAACTGGGGCGCAGGCCGATTTCATAAAACCGTTGCTGTTCGACTTCTCCCACCGATAATTGCCAGCGTGCCGAGGCATGGGAGGTTTCCGGAGGAATGGCGCTGAATTCAAAGTTGCTACTGAGGCCCGCCGGCAACTGACTGCGCGCAGCTAAAAGTTGCATCTGCCGCACACTGGTGACGTTGGTTTCTGCGAGTAATTCACTCGCCAGTTCCAGCGCCGCCGCCTGCTGTTGAGGATCGAGTTGTCCTGCCAGCTGGTCAATCTGTATCTGCCCTTCAGCTAAATCCATCGCGGATTGTCTGGTCTCATGGCTGACCTGCCGTGACATCTGCGACAGTTTATTGTGACGCGCAGGACGGTAATGGCGTGAGCCAATTAAGCCTGCCTGCTGCACATCCCTCACTGTGTCCACCGGTATTGCATACAGTGGATGGGAATTCAGACTTATATTGACGCCTTCACGGGCCACATCCAGCAGCGCCAGTAAGCGGAACGCACAGTTTTCACGAAAG
The DNA here is from genome assembly GCA_041563375.1 of Gammaproteobacteria bacterium. Lineage (GTDB taxonomy): Bacteria > Pseudomonadota > Gammaproteobacteria > SZUA-229 > SZUA-229 > SZUA-229. Next base: position 632 of record JBFFND010000331.1, read on the forward strand.
AAAAAATAATCAAACTCGATCTCGCGCACTTCCCATAGATGACGAATCAGCTGTTCACTTTCCCCCTCGGTTAAATTCAACGGGTATTCCCAGATATCCCGCTGTTCGATATCACTGTATTCGCGCAGTGTCTGGTAATAGGGCTGCATGGCAAAGCGTCCCGTATAGGCGCCAAAGATACCTTTTAATGAAAACAGTAACAGCGAGTCGGATTCATCATGGGCAGCGGCATAACTCAGGGTCGGACTGAGTAGCTCACTTCTTCCCGGCTGGTCAAAGCGTATAAAGGTATGGCCAAACATCGATGCCGGATTTGCCAGATACATACCAGGGAATAACAGGGTTATCTGGCTGGCCTTCCATCGCTGCTGCCATTGCTGAAACCGCTCGCAATTCACCTCCGGCAGCTGCCGGGAAAAATTCAGCCGCTGATCCAGCCATGCCAGCCGCGCCGGAAAGCGGCATTGTGCATGCTGCTGTTGGTTGAGTTGCGGGCCGGCAAAGAAACCCTGCAGGTTTGCCAGCAGCTCGGCCTGTGGGTCATGCGCGCCCTCTGCCGAGAGAAAAAAGCGAGAGTCATCTGCCTGGCTGTGTAAACTGCCCCACAGGTTTTTTTTATAATGCAGTAAGTTAAGCCAGCCCGGCTGCAGGCCAAGCTGCTGTTGCTGTGCCTGTAGTCGCAGTGATTCCAACACAGCCGTCGCTTGCGCTGTTACCGCCGCCAGCGCCATACTACCTGCCGATTGCAGCAATAACAGCACAATAAAGCCCAGCCGGCGCAGATTCCTGTTCACGCCCCTGCAATAGTTTTGTAGAATCCCCACCTGTTTATGCCTTTAACACCGTTATTTAATTTTACTTTCATTATGAATGGATAAGCAGGCATTTTATCCATTCACACGGAAACCACCATGCGCGTATCACAATTCCCCTTATCCACCCTCAAGGAAACGCCGGCCGATGCCGAAATTATCAGCCATCAACTGATGCTGCGTGCCGGCCTGATCCGCCGCCTGGCCTCAGGCATGTACACCTGGCTACCGCTGGGGATTCGCGTGTTACGCAAGGTGGAAAACATCGTGCGTGATGAAATGGAAAAAGTCGGTGCGCTGGAAGTGCTGATGCCCGGGGTGCAGCCTGCCGAACTGTGGCAGGAATCCGGTCGCTGGGATGAATATGGCCCCGAGCTGCTACGCCTGCATGACCGGCATAACCGTGAATTCTGCCTGGGTCCAACCCACGAAGAGATCATTACCGATCTGGCGCGCCGCGAGCTGTCCAGTTACAAACAGCTGCCCATCACCTGGTACCAGATTCAGAGCAAGTTCCGCGATGAAATCCGTCCACGCTTCGGTGTAATGCGCTCGCGCGAATTCATTATGAAAGATGCCTACTCCTTCCATATGGATCAGGCCTCGCTACAGCAAACCTACGATGCCATGCATCAGGCCTACAGCAATATTTTTACCCGCTTCGGCCTGGATTTTCGCCCGGTAATGGCGGATTCCGGCTCTATCGGTGGCACCGGCTCACATGAATTCCATGTACTGGCGGACTCCGGCGAAGATGCCATCGCCTTCTCCAGCGGCTCCAGCTATGCGGCCAATATCGAAAAAGCCACGGCGCTGCCGCCACAGCAACCTCGCCCGGCCGGCACGGAAGAAAAAACCCTGGTCGACACCCCGAGCCAGCACAGCATTGACGAGGTCTCGACATTCCTCAACCTGCCCGCCAGCCAGTGCCTTAAAACCCTGCTGGTGGTCGGCAGCGAGGAAGACAGCGTGATCGCGCTGGTACTGCGCGGTGATCACGAACTCAACGAAATCAAGGCGGAGCAACTGCCAGCTGTGGCCTCGCCACTGCGCTTTGCCAGCGAAGAACAGGTAAAAACCGTGGCGGGCTGCATGCCCGGCTCGGTAGGCCCGGATCTGTCGATCAGCGTAATTGTCGATCACAGTGCGGCCCACGTAGCGGACTTTGTCTGCGGTGCTAATGAAGATGGTAAGCACCTGCGCGGCATGAACTGGGGTCGCGATCTGCCGGAGCCGACCACCGCCGATCTGCGCAATGTAGTGGAAGGCGACCCCAGCCCCGATGGCCAGGGCACCCTGTCGATTGTGCGCGGCATAGAAGTCGGCCATATCTTCCAGCTGGGAGACAAGTACAGCGAAAAACTGCAGGCCAAAGTACTGGATGAGAATGGCGCCAACCAGATTGTCACCATGGGCTGTTACGGCATCGGCATCACCCGGGTGGTGGCTGCCGCGATCGAGCAGAACCACGATGATAACGGCATTATCTGGCCACAGAGCCTTGCGCCCTTCGATGTGGCGCTGGCGCCGATCAATATGCAGAAATCGGAACGCCTGCAGGCAGAAACCGAAAAGCTCTATAAGGAACTCACCGAGGCCGGCCTACAGGTACTGCTGTTTGATCAGAAAGAGCGCCTCGGCTCGATGCTGGCAAATATCGAGCTGATCGGTATCCCGCACCGACTGGTGCTGGGCGAAAAAGGTCTGGACAAGGACAGCATTGAGTACAAGGGACGACGTGATAGCGAATCCCAGGACATACCACTGGGTAAAGTCTGCGAGTTTCTGCTAAATAAACAGTAACTCAACTACGTTCACTTACCCATGTTCCAGCACAACAGCATATGCCTGCATCATCACCATCGCCAACTCCGGACACTTACCCGGCTAAGCGCAGCGCTGTGGCTGTGCC
>JBFFND010000332.1:0-3347 GCA_041563375.1 Gammaproteobacteria bacterium
AGAGCAACTGCATACCCGCTTATGGCTGGCCGCAGATGATACGCGCTGCAGCGGTTTCCTGATTCAGGAAATGCCCGCCAGCGAAACTGCACTGGCTGAGCCGGAGCAGGCGCAAAACGACTGGGAACATGCCGAGCATCTGGCCAGCACCCTGAACAGGGATGAACTGCTGTCGCTAAGCACTGTAGACATATTACACCGCCTGTTTCACCAGGAAGATATTCGTTTGTTCGAAGCCACTCCGCTGAGTTTTCGCTGCGGCTGTTCAACTGAACGGATTGAGGAAATGATTCTTGCACTGGGTCTACAGGAAGCACGCTCGCTGCTTGAAGAACAGGGCGAAATCAGTGTAGATTGCGAATTCTGTAATGCACACTACCGCTTTGATAATATTGATATTGAAGCCCTGTTTGCCGATAACCGTCAACCTGACTCAACGACCCAACATTAGAGGCCCGATAAAGCATGCCTGTCCAGCACACATACGACAGCTCGAACAAAACCCTGCAGATCAGTATTAGCGACCACTTTAATTTTGATGTGCATGCTGAATTTCGTGAAACCTACCGCAATATTCCAGCGAATGACGCCGACACGGTGATTGTTGATTTGCGCCGCACCGAATACATGGACTCATCCGCACTGGGCATGCTGTTGCTACTGGATGAACACTTCCCCTCGGTTAAAATCCAGCTGGTTAACTGTTCGGATTACATCAAGCAGGTACTGGAAATTTCCAACTTCGACCAGAAGTTTACGGTAGCCTGAACGCGAGTGCAGTGCGCAGCATCCCACCAGCATTTTCTGCAACAGGCAATTGCACTGGCCACCCGGTCTGCACAGTCCGACGGTGGTCCTTTCGGCGCAGTCGTGGTGCGTCAGGGTGAGATCATCGGCCAGGGATACAACCAGGTAACCCGCAATTGCGACCCCTCGGCCCATGCGGAAATCATCGCCATACGTGAAGCCTGCAAGCGTCTCGACACTCACCATCTTGATGACTGCGTCATCTATGCCAGCTGCGAGCCCTGCCCGATGTGTATGTCGGCGATTTACTGGGCGCACATCCCGACACTGATTTATGCCGCCTCTTCCGCCGATGCAGCGGCGGCCGGCTTTGATGATCAGTTTATCTACGATGAACTGAAAAAACCTTACGCTGAACGCCGTATCAGTATCCAGCAACTCGAACGGGACGCCGCTCAACAGAGTTTCACTGCCTGGAAAAACAACCAGGCCCGCACAGACTACTAGGGTAGCGTCTGGCTAATCATCTACTTGTCGTGATACACCGGAATTTTCAGGTAATGCTTGCCGTTAGATTCCGCTTTGGGCAATTGCCCTGCGGTCAAATTGACCTGCACACTCTGGTAAATCAGCCGCGGCAATGACAGCTTCGCATCACGGTCATTCATAAATTTCACGTAATCTTCTTCTGATCGTGAAGCGGGCAAATCAACATTTGATGCCTTGCTTTCAGCAATTGTGGTAAAGGTCTGCAATTCACGCTTACCGGGATAATCATGCCCCGGATGTACTTTGGTATCGTCTGGCAGGGTATAGAGTTTTTGCGTGACCGAATGATACAGATCACGGGCACTGCCTTTGGGAAAATCACAGCGCCCGGTACCAATACTGGGATTGAACAGCGCGTCACCGGTAAACACATGGTCTGCAATTTTATAGCTGGTACAGGCCGGGGTATGACCAGGGGTATGCAATACCTCAATCGAAATGCTACCGGCATTTAACTGATCACCATCTTTCACCAGCAGGTCAAAGTCGGCACCACTGGTATCAAAGTCATCCGGAAAATTAAAGACCTCTTTAAAGGTACTCTGCACCAGGGTAATTGCCTTGTTTATCACCAGTGGCACGCCGTATTTCTGCTTGAGAAACTGCATGCCACTCAGATGGTCCGCATGGATATGCGTGTCCAGCACGTAATGCAGATTCAGCTGATTGTCGGTAATAAATTTGTCCAGTATCTGCAGGCTCCTGGTTAGAGTGCGCCAGCCAATCGTGTCCAGATCCAGCACCGGGTCAAACACCACTGCATCTTTGGTTACGCTGTCATACACCAGGTGGGTCAGTGTGCCTGTGTCTTCATCATGAAAGGTTTTTACGTCTAGCATCAGTCAGCCTTTACTCGTTATAAATATACCAGGGCACCCTAGAACAATGCTGATATGTCATCATTATTCAGAGACACCCTAATGTGATTATTATTGGTCAGATAGGTTCAAACTGCGTAATTAATGCCGCTGTAACCAGTCGAGCACTGTGTCAGCCAGCTGCTTAGCATGATCACGGTCACTGAACAGATGGTCCGCTAATTCTATCTGCAATAATTCATGCGACCCCTGAGTATAGGTAACAATCGTCTGCGCTGCCTCGGCCGCCACCAGCTGATCCTTGCCAGCGCTGACCGCAAGAATCGGCAGCCGACAGTCCTGCATCATCCTCTGCATATCACAGGACTCCACATCATCCACAAACGCCTGCTTCACCGGGTACAGCTGTCCTGCCACCTCAATCTGCGCCATCTGTCCCTGCCGGAGCAGGGGCATGGCCTCGCCAAAATGATGTAACACATGCTGTGGCTCCGCCGGTGATGCAAGGGTAACCAGACTGCGCAATGCGGCCAGCGAATCACGGGACAGCTGGCTCGCCGCCAGGCTGGCGGTGCCCCCCATACTGTGACCAATCAGTGCCTGCGCGGGCTGGTAGTGTTGCGCAAGAAAATCAGCAGCACAGGCCACATCCTCAACCATGCTGTGAAAGGTCGAATCGGCAAACGATCCTGCACTGTCACCCAGGCCGGTGAAATCAAAACGGAGGCAGGCAATCCCGCCCTGTGCCAGTGCCCGTGCAAGCCGCGCGGTCGTAAGGGTCTGTTTGCTGCAGGTAAAACAGTGGCTGATAATCACATAACGGCTCTGCGCCGCGTCGGCCTGCTCTTCCAGGGGAAAGTCGAGCTGCCCTGCCAGCATCTCCCCCTGACTACCGGGAAAGCTCACCGCCCGTGACTGTACTTTAAATGACATAAGGCATCCCACGCCCGGCTATGCAGCTGATTTGTTGCTGTGGCTTAATATTCATGTAACAAACACCCTCTAATATACCCATACCTGACCCAGCGGTCATTTAAAATTCCTTATATTTCATTATGTTATGATTTAGCGGCCGCAATATGAAGATGCACCACCCATTCGCGAGTTATTTCACAAAATAACTCAATTGAGGGTTTAACTAATTCATAATATTACGATATAATGCCGCCAACTTGAGGTAGATCAATTTTATGATTACCCAAGTGAAATTTATAAAGCAGAATTTTATAAAGC
>JBFFND010000333.1:0-3342 GCA_041563375.1 Gammaproteobacteria bacterium
GCATCCATGCGCTCGCTGAATTAGTGCATCCATGTACGTCACGCGAATAACCGCAAATAAACGCAATCAAAGCTTTATATATTAAATTTTAGCGTTCATTAGCGGCTATTCGCGTTGTTGGCGTTAATCTTTTGCCAGTGGTTATTTATACGAGTGGGGAGATGGGTGTCCAGTCTGTACGCTCATACCGAATCTGTTGTGTTTAATCGGCTTTATCTGCCTGCGCTTTATGTACGCTGTCCAGCCAGTTTGCCACTTCGCGCAGCAGTGCATCACTGTGGTCGGTAAAGTAATGCCGTGCACCCTTTACCACGCGTTGTGCCGACAGGGGGTTGCCGGCCTGCTGAATATTTTCCCAGCGTCTTGGCGCATTGCGTTTAACGGCGGGGTAGTCATGTTCACCGCGAATATCCAGTATGGGAATTGTTATTGCCTGCAATGGAAATGGCTGGCGCATCGGCTGGCCCTTGTCGGTGGAGCCCATGCCGATACCGATAAAGCCACTGGTCGCTGTATCCGGGTGCTGGTGTAACCAGTCGATCGCCATGTGCACGCTGCAACTATGAGCCAGCAGGATAATGGATTCAATGCCCTGCTGTTGCAGGAATTCAATCGCGGCGTTGATGCGCGGATGGGCTTCATCAATGATTGCCATATAGTCGTAAAAGCTGGCAGTGGTATCCAGCACCGGCATCTGAATCGACAGGGTATGCCAGCCATGCCCGGGCAGGCCAGTGCGTAATGGGTAAACCAGCTCGGGCCAGTTGGGGTGATAGCCGCGGCCATGCATAATGATCACCGCACCTTTAGGGGTACCTGTTTCAGCCTCGGTAAAGATGCTGAGAAATTCATGCTCGGCAGCAGCATCGTGCAGCATCACGACATCACCCTGCATAATGTAATCCGCCACCTGCTGTTTCATGCGAATTTCTCTTGCCAGATCGGCACCATGAGAAAGCTGGCTGGCGATGAGCAGGCTCATGCCGATGCTTAACTTGATCACTGCTTGAATGGCATCTGATAACATTTTATTTACATTGCGAAGTTGTGTTCACTGTACGGTAGACAGTGAAAAACCGCACAGGTTGCGTGGTCAGTGAAATGTGTATTGAGCCGCTGCCAGGCTACTGATTTTACGCGGCGTTGCGGCTTTCTACCAACGGGAACATGTGTTCGGATTCAAAGGCAATTCGTTGCCTGATTTTTTCCAGCATGGCCGGTGTCTGCTCGCAGAATGCCTGCTGGTAATGGTCAGTGCCCGAGGCCTGGCACCACAGTTTCATATATTGAGAGAACTGTTTTTTAATCTCGCGGCTACTGTTGTGGAATTCCTGTGCAAGGGCGTTGATTTGTGGATTGTGGTGTTTTGCCAGCTCCGCATAAAGCGCATCGTCTTCAAACACCAGATGCATCCACACCTTTTCATTGAAGCGGCCAACCAGTTCGCACACCAGCGGATTCTGCATCATCTGTGGTTGATGCAGTAGCAGGCTCAGTACCTCGATCAGATCGCTGATTTCCTGATTTTGTCGTTTAAGTTCGTTAAGGCTGTACATGGAAGTGCTCCGCTAGATATCTGCTTATACATTAGCATAGCGACACAGCGGGTGAAAATGCTGATGCAGATCAAAGCAGGCGACAAATCCGTGAAATCTAAGGAGTACCTTTGGTGTCACGCTGCCGGGACTCTTCTGCCGCCTCACGCAGTGCATTTTCCGCTTTGCCCTGGAAGCGGGTATAGAGCATGCTGCCGATAAAAAACAGCACGCTGAGCAGGCTGAAGATAATGCCAAACAGGCGGGTGCTGCTGTCTCCCGCATACCAGATGCCGATAATAAAGTAGAACAGCGCCAGATACATGGCCCAGGCATGGGTGTACACCCGGCCGTGCAGAATGCCGCGCAGCGGAAACAGCAGGGGGCCAGCCTGGATCAGCAGGGTCATGGAGACAAATTTGGCTTCAATGGGTTGAATCAGCAGGTACCAGAGGGGAATAAAGCCGAGCAGGCCGAAGTAGCCGATCAGGGTCAGGGTTCTGGAAAGTTGAATACTGTTCATAGCTGAGGCTCGGTTTATTGGCAGATGTAAAGCTGGGCTCAGGCGCCCTGCAGCTTTAGTGCGGCTTGCGCAACACGGCGACCCAGTGCGAGACACAGTGTTTTTTCGTCATCATCCAGCGGTGCATTACCGCTGTTGAGGCGGCTGGCACCGTAGGGCGTACCGCCGGTACTGGTTTTATGCAGCGCGGCCTCACTGTAAGGCAGGCCTACCAATACCATACCATGGTGCATCAGCGGCAATAACATGCTCAGCAGGGTGGATTCCTGGCCGCCATGCATGCTGGCGGTAGAGGTAAATACTGCAGCCGGTTTGTCAATCATCGCACCGGACATCCACAGGCTGCCAGTACCATCGATAAAGTGTTTCAGCGAGGCGGCCATATTGCCGAAGTGGGTGGGGCTGCCCAGAATCAGGCCGCTGCATTCCTGCAGATCCGCTAGCTCGGCATAGGGTGCGCCGCTTTCCGGCACCAGCGGCGCGCTGGCTTCACAGACAGTAGATACAGCGGGCACCGTGCGTAAACGGGCCTGCATACCATCCACTTCTTCTATGCCACGGGCAATGGTGCGGGCCATCTCGGCGGTGGAACCGCTCTGGCTGTAGTACAGAACTAATACCTCGGACATAGTTAGACGATCTCAAGCACGGTTTCGGGAGGGCGGCCAATCGCCGCCTTGTCATTGCAGACCACGATCGGCCGCTCAATCAGTTTGGGGTATTTGATCATCGCGTCGATCAGCTGTTCATCGGTGAGCGACTCGTCATCCAGATGGTTATCTTTATACTCTGCCTCATGGGTGCGCATTAGCTGCCTGGGCGACATGTCCAGCATTTCAAGAATCTCCCGCAGCTGCTGCTTGCTGGGCGGGGTTTTCAGGTATTCGATAACTTCAGCATCCAGATCATGCTCGTGCAGTAATTGCAGCGTGAGGCGCGATTTTGAGCAGCGCGGGTTATGGTAAATTTTGATCGAGTCAGACATCGGACTACCTCGGTAGAAAATCGGCGTTTGCGGGTGGCAGAGAATAGCGTATTTATAGGGGTCTTGGCAAAGATGACGTGGCTCACAAGCTGGATAATAAACCCCCCTATTCAGGTTATTTGCTTGACACAGGGGGGCGCCATTGCTAGTTTTCACTTAATTCAAACAATACTTAAATGCATCGGAGACGATTAACATGAAATTTAATCACCTTAGCAAGCCGTTTTTTATCCTAATGCTGGTACTCGGCCTGGTGGCAGGTTGTGCATCTGGTTCAGGTGGTGGAATGAGCGCGGGTA
>JBFFND010000334.1:0-3341 GCA_041563375.1 Gammaproteobacteria bacterium
GTGCATAGGCTGACAATGATTCGACGTAGCGGCGCTGGCCTTCGGCGAAAATCGTATCGAAGGCAAGGGACGACTTGCCGGAACCCGACAGGCCGGTAATCACCACCAGTTTGTCTCTGGGAATATCAAGGTCGATATTTTTCAGATTGTGGGTGCGTGCGCCGCGAATTTGAATCTCATGCAACATGGGTATATGACCGTATTTAAGGCAGAAATGAAACAGCCTAGCTTACCATAAGCTGCCGCATAAAGACTGCATACTCACTACGGATGCCTGTAAAACATGGCCTTTATCATGCCGTGATTGAGCGAACCCGATGGCGGGTTTTAGGTGAAGCCGATGGCCGGTTTAAGGTATGATAAGCGGCTTTGTTGATTTGGACATCGGGGTAACTAACCAGAATGAGTGCGGCCAGGCAAACCCTGCAGGAAGACCGCTGGAGTGCGTTTGAAAAACGCGCCGGCATGTCGCTGGCGACGATTTATGCGGTGCGCATGATCGGCCTGTTTATGATTCTGCCAGTATTTTCCCTGTATGCCGATCAGTATGAGGGCGCGACGCCGATCCTGGTGGGGCTGGCGCTGGGTATTTACGGCCTGACCCAGGGGTTGTTACAGATTCCCTATGGCATGCTGTCGGATCGCGTCGGGCGCAAGCCGATGATTGCGCTGGGGTTGATTGTATTTGCCCTGGGTAGCCTGCTGGCGGCCTATGCGGAGAGTATCTATGGGGTCATCGCCGGGCGCGCGCTGCAGGGTGCCGGTGCAGTGGCGGCGGTGCTGATGGCGCTGGCGGCTGACCTGTCGAGAGAAGAACACCGTCTGAAAATGATGGGCTTTATCGGTGTCAGTATCGGTTTTGCCTTTGCCATTTCAATGGTGGCAGGCCCCATGCTGAACCAGCTGGTGGGCATGTCCGGGCTGTTTGTGCTCACTGCGGTGCTGGCTATGCTGGCGCTGCTGATTCTGTTTTTCTGGGTGCCCAGCCCGCAGCAAAGCCTGTTCCATCGCGATACCCAGGCGGTGCCAACACAGTTTAAGAGCGTGCTCGCCGATCGCCAGCTGCTGCGACTGGACTTCGGTATTATGGTACTGCATATGGTGCTGATGGCCACCTATGTCGCGTTTCCGCTGATGTTGCAGAATCAGGCCGGGCTGGCCTCGATAGATCACTGGAAGCTCTATCTGCCGGTGTTCTTGCTCAGTGTGGCGCTGATGGTGCCGTTTATTATTGTGGCGGAGTCGAAACGCCGGATGAAGCAGGTGTTCGTGGGGGCCATCGGCGTGCTTGCCGTGGCGGAGATCAACCTGCTGTTTGGTGGGGCATCGGTATGGCACCTGGCGATCACCATGGTGGTGTTTTTCAGCGCGTTTAACCTGCTTGAGGCCAGCCTGCCGTCGCTGGTGGCCAAGATGTCACCGGCGGACCGCAAGGGCACTGCTATGGGTATCTATTCTTCCAGCCAGTTTATCGGCGCCTTTATCGGTGGTGCTGCGGGTGGCCTGGCCTATGAGCTGGGGGGCGCGCAGGCAGTGTATCTGTTCTGCAGCTTTGCCTTACTGCTATGGTTGCTGTTAGCCTATAGCATGAAAAATCCCAGATATGTCAGTACGTATCTGTTAAAAATCGGTAAAATAGATCCCTCACAGGTCAACCAGATGGTGTCAACACTGGTGTCGGTGCAGGGTGTGGCGGAAGCAGTGGTCGAGCCGGATGAAGGCATCGCCTATTTAAAGGTGGAGCTGCATGCGCTGGATAAAGACGCATTATTAGCATACTCAATTAACGAAACATAATTAACCAAATAAAGTAGGGCAGACAAATGGCGAGAGGCATCAATAAAGCAATCATTGTGGGCACACTGGGCAAGGATCCTGAAACCCGTTATATGCCATCGGGTGGTGCAGTCACCTCGATTGCTGTAGCTACCAATGAAAACTGGACTGACAAGCAGACAGGCCAGAAGCAGGAACGCACCGAGTGGCACAATATCACCTTCTTTGGTCGACTGGCAGAAATCGCTGGTGAGTACCTGAAGAAAGGTTCGCAGGTGTATATCGAAGGCAGCCTGCGCACTGAAAAATGGCAGGACAAGCAGGGCAATGATCGCTATACCACCAAGATCATCGCCAATGAAATGCAGATGCTGGGTGGCCGCCCCGGTGGCGGTGGTAATGACTATTCCTCATCGTCACAGCAGCAACAGCAATCACAGCCCCAGCCCGCCAACCAGCCTGCGCCGGTGGATGACAGCTTTGATGATGATATTCCGTTTTAGGATCTACGCATTAAATTAAGCAGAGCAAAAAGCCCCGTGAACCGGGGCTTTTTGCTTTATGCGCTTAATCAATCAACGGATAAACCGGCTGGCAAAATCCCAGTTTATAAACTAGATATATGCATAGAAGCCGTTATCGACCGTGGCATCTACAGCACCTCTGGCCTGAGGAACCTGGGCAACTTCGCTCTGCAATCGGTATCCGCCCGCCTGATGAGGCAAATGAACTAACGCCGTACATTCCAGAAACACGAAATAGAGGGATATTATGAGTACTTGTGTGGTCGCGGGACAGCCCGTTGAATTACGAGCAGATGGGCGACTGGCGCATTCTGCAGACTGGAGCCCCGAGCTGGCGGTTGAACTGGCGGCACAGGATGGTCTTAAGCTGTCGGATCAGCACTGGGATATTATCAATATTATGCGTGATTATTATCGCCAGTATAATATTTCACCGATTCTTAAATTGCTGCGTCGTGAAGTGGCGAAAAAGCTGGGGGCAGAACGTGCGCTGGATGAATCCCTGTATGCGCTGTTTCCCAATGGGGTGCAGCATCAGGGCAGCCGCATTGCCGGTATACCGCTGGCGCTGCTGGATGCGGAGCTGGATCAGAATGCGCGCATGCAGGCAGTGCCGCCACCGAGTGATGGCGTTCACTTTAATGATCAATTTGAGTTTAATGGTCAGTCTATCAAGGTGTATGCTTCGGGTAACCTGGTGAATGCAGAAGACTGGAACGAAGCCCTGGCCGAACACCTGGCGCAGAAGGAAGGTATTCATCTAAGCGATGAGCACTGGAAGGTGATTAAATTTCTGCGAGGCTTTTATTTTCAGTACGGTATTACCCCGATGGTGAAAGTGCTGATTAAACACATGACAGAGGAAATGGGCTCACAGGCCGCTAATCAACAGCACCTGTATCAGCTGTTTCCCGGTGGGCCTGCCCGGCAGGGCGCGCGCATTGCGGGGCTGCCTTCACCGCAGGGCTGTATTGACGACTAGGTCGACTGTTTGTGTCTAATAGCGAAAACCGCCAGCAGACCTGGCGGTTTTTTTTATTA
>JBFFND010000335.1:0-3333 GCA_041563375.1 Gammaproteobacteria bacterium
CCAGGCGGTCTTCATCGTACTGCACATAGCCTACGGTTTTGACATCAAGGTCGAGCCGTCCAGATTCCACCCTGGCGGTGCGAACACCGAGATTGTTGATGACCTCGGGCGAGATTTTAACGGTACCGACTTCATCATTCCCGGCACCGTCCGCATAAACCGGAATCAGGTCCATGCCCATGGGCGATTTGCCGGGTTCATCGCGCTGGTAGTTGGGATCCATAGGTGCCACCCAGTAAAGCGGCTTGCGTTCACCGCCGTTTGCTGTCGCGCCCTGTTCATTTGAGCTGCTCAACAACCAGACAGCGGATGCGCCGAGCAGCGCACCAATAGCCACGCCCAGTATAGTTTTGCTCAATGTATTCATACTTGAATTCCTTTAAAACGTTTCTACCGACTGCGCATCGTCAGGCGATACCTGGGCAAGCAGGTAATTGATCTGAGTAATAATTTTCTGTCGCTCCACGGCGATATCAAGCGCATCAATTTTGGCATTCAACTCGGCAATACGCGCCCTCACAGCTTCAGCGAAGTCGCCGTCGTCATTGTTGTATGCTGTCAGTGATGCGCTTGCCTGCTCCACCATCTGTGGCAGCAGCTGCTCGGTATAAAGTATCTGGCGCTCATCCAGACGTTCCAGTTGTACACGCGCGGTTTCCAGTTCTGCCATCAACTGGCGGGCAAGCAACTGCTTTTCTGTTTTGATGACTTCGCTTCGGTTAACGGCGGCACTCACTTCCCTGTCCTGTCGGTTAGCGGTGAAAACGGGCAAATCAAACGTCACACCAATAGAAAACAGATCGGCTCTGTCTCGCCCCAGTGGATCACTGTCGCGGTAGCCGTATTGAGCTGTCAGGCCCCATTCGGGTTTGTATTTCTGCTTCGCCAGATCAACGCCGGTTTCCGTTGCGTCGATACGCTGATCCAGTGCGCGCAAAGCGGGATGATGGCGGATTGATTCATATAAATTTTGCGTGCTGGCTGTTTCAGTGGACGGAGATGTCAACGATCTCACAGGAGAGATCGTTGGCAAAACTGGTGCGATGGTTGTTGTGGCAGGCGCTCCAATCCATTCAGACAGACGTTGCTGTGCAGACTGCTGTTTTTGCCTGAGCACTGTCAGGCGATCAGACAGCCGAGTCAGCTCGAGCTGCGCACGGATCACATCATGCTGGCGCACTCGGCCCAGCGCCGATGAATAACTGGCTTCGGTGACGTCCACCAGTTGTTCGAAAAGGACACGATCCTGCTCGATCAGCCGGATAGTTTCCTGTGCCTTATAGGCTTCGAGCCACAACTGGGTGACCGTGGCGGTTACGCGGGCGCGACGGTTCATTCGCAGCAGAGGATGCTGCTCTGCAAGCTGCCGCTTTTGTTGCTGAGTGAGCGACAGGCTGTCACCCCGGGGGAACATCTGTGAGATACCTACCGATAACTGGGTCATGGCTTCCTGGTTGATATCGAAAGTGTCTACCGGAAAATTACCAGCCATCAGACTTATTCGTGGATCAGGTAAAGTCGCTGCAGCGCTCGCCTCATCAGTAAGCGCCTGCTGGGTATACTGGCTACCGCTAAGCCAGGGATCGGCATGCGTGGCTAAAGTGACTGCCTGTTCCAGAGTCAGGACTTCAGGAAGAGATTGTGCAACGGCCACTGCACTGCCCATAGTAAGCAGCGGGGTGAGCGGCAGAATAAAAAACATTGTGATGAAAATTCTCATGGCTGCACTTCCTGTTGATTAAATGGCTGATGTTGCTGAGCCACGCTTTGCACACTAGCAAACACGTCTGTGCGTCCATCTTTTTTTATCAGCAAAACCTGGTAAGGCATAAACTTATCCTGGTACTCCATCCCCGGACTACCAACGGGCATGGACGGCACTGTCAGCCCTATAGCGTCAGCAGGTGGACTAGCCAGAAACTGATGAATATAACGAGCAGGGATATGTCCCTCAAAGATATAACCTTGTGACGACACGGCTGTATGACAGGAACGCTGGTTATTCGCTATTTGATAACGATCCTTGATGGCGTCAAGATTTGCCGGATGCTCGGCACCTGCTTGTAAGCCCTCTGCTTCGATGTGATCTATCCATTTCTTACAACAGCCACAGGCTGGGGTCTTGTAGACAGTAAGCATTTCTGCATCACCGGCAGTTTGTTCAGATGCCTGAAGTGTTTGCGATACACTGTTACAGGCTACAAGCAAGGGGATCAACGCTGGCACCAAACCCGTTAATTTAAACCGATGCATGGTTACCTCCAGAAACATATAGTTTGCATGCTTGAGGGTTCGATAGCAGATTGACAGATTTATTTCTGACAACCACAGACCGGTGTTTAGTTTTCAGCATGCCTAACACACAATGGTTGTAAATGAACCGTTCAGGCGCATGGTTTATTCGACTACCCACCACAGTTTTGCCTTCAGTATCAGTCATCAGTGCTGCTCATGAGTATTGCTCTCATGCTCGACTTTTCTTGAGTGTAAAAATAACAGTTCACCAATCGCAATCAGCAGCATTGCAATAACAGCGACACCAATAACAAATGGATCGGAATTAAGCTTCACCCAGATAAACCCAGCCAGTACCAGCAAGTTTAAAATAATTGCCGTAAACGGAACCCAACGACTGGCCTGAACATCGTGTAGCAGGTAACGCAATACACCCCACTGTAATGCAACATCCATTATCAGATAAAAGATAATACCCAGAGCAGCGATGCGGGACAGGTCGAAAAATGCAGTAAGCAGCAGACCCAGCACTACGGTATAAACTAGTGTGTGCTTCTGAACGCTGCCTGGCATACCAAAGTGTCTATGCGGCACCAGCTTCATTTCTGACAACATTGCCAGCATTCTGGACACTGCAAAAATACTGGCAATAATTCCCCCTGCTGTTGCCATCATGGCAATCGCCACTGTGAACCAGACGCCGTACTCGCCAAGCGCAGGTCGAGCAGCTGCCGCCAGTGAATAATCACGGGTTTCAATAATCTCATTAAGGGAAAGATTGCCGGCGACGGTTAAGCCAACCAGCATGTAGATAACAACACAGGCTGCAATTGAAATGACAATGGCTCGACCAACATTACGACGAGGATCGATTATCTCAGATCCACTATTAGTAATTGTAGTAAACCCCTTGAATGCAAGAACACCAAGTGCTGTGGCACCGAGAAAACTGCCGACTACACCACTGTTATCCTGAGAACTGAAATTGACTGTAATACCATCAATCAGACTGATACCCACCAGGCCAAAAATCAGTATGCCGCCGATTTTTAATATACCAATGAAGCCTGCGACTCTCTGGATCGAGCGATTACCTAG
>JBFFND010000336.1:0-3333 GCA_041563375.1 Gammaproteobacteria bacterium
ACTCTCATCGAGCGAGCCAGACATTATAGAAAACTTTTCCGAAAATAGAAAGCGCTTTCTCATCCTTTCTTCGCCTGACCGGCCTTCCGACCGCCCGTTCTCCCTAACGAGGACGCGCATTCTACAGTTTTAATGCTTAGCGTCAATCTCTTTTCTTAACATTTTCGTAAATATTTTATGCTGCCGCTCAGACTGCCTGAAAAAGCAGCAGATTCCGCCCTTAACTGCTTAAAAAAGCAGCAACAGCTCGCTTAACCTGACACCATCTATGCCATTTGACCCACAACTTCATGCCATTATAGTGTGCTCGAAATGAGCAACGGAACCTCCACCATGACCAACCCGCAGAATCGACTCGCCGATGAAACCAGCCCCTACCTGCTACAGCATGCAGATAACCCGGTGAACTGGTACCCCTGGGGCGAGGCCGCACTACAGGCTGCACGCGATGAGAACAAACCGATTTTGCTGTCGATCGGCTATTCAGCCTGTCACTGGTGCCATGTTATGGCCCATGAATCATTCGAGGACCCGGCCACAGCGGAGCTGATGAACCAGCATTTTATCAATATCAAGGTGGACCGCGAGGAGCGCCCCGACCTGGACAAGATCTACCAGACCGCCCACTCGCTGCTCACGTCCCGTTCTGGCGGCTGGCCGTTGACAGTGTTTCTCTCACCCGACAACCAGATCCCGTTTTTTGCCGGCACCTATTTCCCCAGAACCCAGCGTTACAATATGCCCACCTTCAGCCAGATCCTGTTAATGGTGGCAGACGCTTATCACAGCAAGCAACAGGAAATCGAACAACAGGACGCTTCCATCAGCCAGGCATTGCAATCGCTGTCATCCCATACACCCAACACTGACCAACTCGGTGCACTGCCACTGGACCTGGCAAGAAAACAGATTGGCCAGGCATTCGATGCCAGCAATGGCGGCTTCAGTGCCGCGCCCAAATTCCCCCATGCGGATATAGTCGAACGATTACTGCGCCATCACCTGTTTCTCAAACAGCAACAGCAGACAGACATGGAAGCCCTCAATATGGCCGGTTTCACCCTGCACAAGATGGCGCTGGGCGGTTTCCAGGATCATGTCGGCGGCGGCTTTTTCCGCTACTCCACCGATGACCAATGGATGATTCCCCACTTTGAAAAGATGCTCTATGACAATGCGCAGCTGATCGCACTCTATGCACAGGCCTATGCACTGAGTGGAGAGCCCGCCTATCTCGACACCTTCGAACACGCGGCTGACTGGGTGATGCGTGAAATGCAGACTGATTCCGGTGGTTACTGTTCTGCACTGGACGCAGACACTGACAAGGAAGAAGGCAAAACCTATGTATGGACGCCCGATGAAATCCAGTCTCTATTAAGCCCTGATGAATATGCACTCTGCGCCGGCAAATACAACCTTCACCAGCCCGCTAATTTTGAAGGAAAATGGCACCTGCACAGCAACATCAGTAATAAGCAACTGGCCGAGCAACTGTCGCTCGATATTGATGAACTGCAACAACAGTTACACAGCGTTCAACAGACACTACTCAGGCACAGAAACAGACGCCCCCAGCCTGGACGCGACGACAAAATTCTCTGCGCCTGGAATGCACTGATGATACGCGGCATGAGCCTGGCAGGTCGGCGCACACAGCAGGCCACCTACATTGATTCCGCGACACAGGCCGCCGATTTTATTCAGCAGCATTTATGGAAAAACCAGCGCCTGCTGGCCAGCTATAAAGATGGCAAGGCACACCTGAATGCTTATCTGGATGATTACGCCTATTTACTGCAGGCACTGCTCGAGCTGCTGCAGGCCCGCTGGAGCAACAGCCACTACCAGTGGGCACTGCAGATTGCCGATGCACTGTTGCAGCATTTTCAGGACAATGAACAGGGCGGCTTCTATTTCACCAGCCATGATCACGAGGCCCTGATCTACCGCAGCAAGAGCTTCGCCGATGACGCCATGCCCAATGGCAATGGGGTGGCGGCCAGTGCGCTGCAGCAACTCGGCCTGTTATGTGGCAACACAGAATACCTGGATGCGGCCGAGCGCACATTGCGCTGCGCCTATGACTCGCTCGGCGAACAGGCCATCAGTCATTGCAGCCTGCTGCATGCACTTGAGCAGTATTTAAACCCCGGCATCAGCATTATTTTACGCGGCACCGAGCAGCAACTGGCTCACTGGAAACAGATAACTGACCAGCGCTATATACCCGGCCTCAGCTGTTTTGCGATTGAAAATAACAGTTCGATTGATGCCAGCCTGGCAGACAAAAAACCGCAGGGCGATATCTGTGCCTATATCTGTGAGGGCACCCGCTGTAGACCGGCCATGACCGAGATAACAGACTATAAAAACTTTATCGACCAGCTTTAAGGAAGCACACGTGCCCGCCATTATCAGCCACTACAAGCAACTCGCCGCCTATACAACACGGGATGGTTCGGAAATACGCGAATTAATGCACCCGCAACAACAGGGCAACCAGCAACAAAGCCTGGCCGAGGCCATTGTGCAGCCCGGGCAACACACCCTGCTACACCTGCACCGGCGCAGTGAAGAACTGTATTTTATTACCCAGGGCCAGGGACTGATGCAGCTGGGGGATGAACAACTGCAGGTTAACAGCGGTGACTGCATCTGCATCCCGCCCAACACCCCGCACAGGATTGAAAACACCGGCACCGATCAGCTGAAAATTCTCTGCTGCTGCTCGCCCGCCTATGCGCATGACGACACTCAGCTACTATAAAAAGCACAGCGATCCGCCCGGCGTTTTACCCATACAAAAAGAAAGCCCCGCATCTGCGGGGCTTTACTTTAAACATCGTGGCTCAGTGCGAACCAGTCACTAATAAGTTCATTACCGCTTAGTTCATTACCGCCTGCAATGAACCAACCGTTCTGATCCATGGACGGGTATCCAGATCCTTCACAGTTTGCAATGCCTGTTCGGCGGCTGCGCGATCAGGGTACACACCCAGCAACAATACATGCCAGACCTTGCCATTGACCGTCGTTTCCGCAACCCACTCGTCAGACAGCTGATGCTTTCTGGCAAAATCGGTCAGCTGCTTCATGGTACTGGAGGCAACTACCTGCACAACAAATGCATTCGGCGATTGTGCTGCCAGACCACCCGACATCACCATACCAGATTCTGGCAACACAGGTTCTGCAGGCTCCATGGGTACAGGTTCAGACTGATACATACCGGACTCCATCGGCATGGCTTCATCATACATTGGCTGTATCGGCTCTTCGTTTGCCATAACAGCGGGCTCCATGGGCTCTGCCTCGGCACCCGTATCCATC
>JBFFND010000337.1:0-3324 GCA_041563375.1 Gammaproteobacteria bacterium
CTTCGGCGCTGCGTACATCAACCCGGGTCACCTGATTGGCCAGACCTTTTATCTCCTCGATACCCAGCGCAGCTGGCTGCGGATGCATGGGTTCAGTGCCGCTGAGGTTAAGTGCCTCCATGTGCCGGAAATAGGGCGGCTGGTAATGATGCTCGGCCACCTTGGCCTGGATAAAGTCATCGCGATCACGGATCTGCAACCGGGGATTGTTCAGGCGCTCATGGCCCAGGGTGGAGAATTCGCGGTCCGCCATGCCGCTGCCACACACCGAGCCTGAGCCGTGAGCAGGCAGCACAATCGCCTGATCGCCGAGGCTAAGGATTTTCTGCAGGCTGTCGTAGAGTAGCCCGGCAACTTCCTCGGCACGCTCAGGGTAAAAGTCGGTTCGCCCCACATCGCCGATAAACAGGGCATCACCGGTAAACACCGCAACGGCATCTTTGCCACTGGCATCGTCATAGACGGCAATGGAAATACTGTCGTCGGTATGCCCCGGTGTTTCCATGACCTGTAGACGCAGATCACCCAGCTGCACCGTCTGGCCATTGCGTATGGTTTCGGCATAGCGCACCTCGCCAGCCGCATTCGGGCCATGATAAACCGTCGCACCGTTACGTTCGGCCAGCAGGCCTGCGCCGGAGACCAGATCCTCATTACGATGGGTTTCAAAGATACAACTGATGCGGGCGTTATTTTCCGCGGCAATTTCTTCATAGATCTCGACGTCCCGGCGTGGATCAATCACTGCAGCGAGACCGTTGCTGCCGATGATATAAGATAAATGAGCTAATCCTGGGGATTTGATTTTTTCAAGAAACATGTACATCTCCTTTTATATTCTATTCGCTAACCAGTCCTGTTCGCTGTTACTCCATTTATAACGGTATGCCAGATAGGCAGGGTGTTTCAAGTCATGCGCTTAAGTGTCGACTGCGTGGTGTTCTGCATGGGCGCCTGTAAGAGTGAGCTGTGCAGCCTGTAATCTGAATTATAAAAATTGCTAATGATGGGCATAAGTTAATCCGTGGGTAACAGGGCAGATATAGCTTATATTGTGGGCGTAATTGACTTGGTGCTCTCGGGAATTCAGCTTGCCTGTTCTGTTACAGATTCGGCGTCATGCGGGTGATGCAGGGCTTGATCAGTGCATTCATGAATTGACAGACTGGCCGGGCGTTAAGGCGGCCTTAATGTGGTTGCTGTAAGTTCCCCATGTATTGCCTGTTCAGATACAAATTTGATCTGGCTCACATTAAGTACAGTTTAAGCAAAAAAAAACATCCTTAAGGCAGTCTTAAGCCTCCCTTAAGCTCGCCTTAAGTTTGCAGGGCTATTGTGTAATCCACATTAATACAAAACTGTGGGTGTACAGCAGCTATGAGCCAAACCAGTGTATCAGCCTTAAGCATGAAGGCACCAGGTAGCATAACAGGCAAAAGTCCTAATTCGCTTTTACGCATGATGTTACCCATGCCAACGTTTCACTGGCATGAAAAGACATCATCGGATCGTGCACAAGTTGAAGCCTACATCACAGATAAGTTTCGCCAGGAATATGATGCAGAGGTTTCAACCTTTGCACCTTTGTTACTTAGCATGCGCTGTAAAAAACAGTTAAATGCAGCAATCGGGCTCAGGCCAGCTGAAGCCTCAGCATTGTTTATAGAACAATATCTTGATGCACCTATTGAAGAGTCTATTAAAGACTCCGAGACGGCTCCAGTCAAACGGGACGAAATAATAGAAATTAGCAACCTGGTTGCGACGCGTCGCGGCGCAAGTCAGCTGTTGTTTATTGTGGTGGGCAGTATCTTATATGAAGCGGGCTATCGCTGGCTGGTATTTAATGCAACCGACAAAGTTGAGCGTATCGCTCGAAAATTTCCCTTCCCGGTACAGGTTCTGTGTGCTGCTGATCCACAGTGTTTGGGCAAGCGTGCAGAAGAATGGGGTCGGTATTATGAAACCCGTCCGAGGGTTCTTGTGGGTGATATTCGTGTGGCCCATGCAAAAGCGATGAATAATCGATTACTTAAGATGGCTCTGGTGTTTTATCGTCCATTGTTGCGTAAGTTGATACGTAATATGCCAGTGATCAAAACACAGAGTAATGATGCCGGTATCGGGGGGAGTGCATGAACGCATTGATAGAAAGAGTCATGCAGATAACAGCTGATGATGCGGATCGTATTGCACTGGTCGGGGATAAAGCCAGTTATAGCTATCAGCAGTTACTCGATTCAAGTGTTTTGCTTGCTGAGAAGCTTATACTGCAGGATGTGAAAACACTGGGCCTGATCTCGGACAATAATCCTGAGTGGATTATTGTAGACCTTGCATGCCAGATTGCGAACATATGTTTTATTCCACTGCCCGTATATTTTAGCGGGACGCAGATAGAACATAGTTTGAAACAGGCGGGTGTTGATACTTTACTGACAGGCTCTGACTTACCAGTGCCTGATAGCATGGCAGGTTTTAAATCTAAAGATTTTTTTATGCAGGACGTGGTGCTGAAATCGATTCAGTCCGCTTTTAACGTATATCGCTTGCCGCAATCATCTACTGCATCAAAACCACCTGAAACCAGCAAGGTTACTTTTACGTCCGGCTCGACGGGGCAACCTAAAGGCGTATGCCTGAGTACAGATAACCAGCTCCTGGTTGCGCAGTCATTAGTTGATATGATTGCAATTGAACAACCCCGTCATCTGTGCATTTTGCCACTGGCGACCTTGCTGGAAAACATTGCCGGTGTTTATTCACCTCTATTAAGTGGTGGATGCATTTATGTGCCTTCACTATCCACATTAGGCTTCAGTGGAAGCTCGAGTATTGAAGCAAAACGCTTGCTGGCATGTATGAGTGAAATACAGCCGGAAAGCCTCATTCTCATTCCACAGCTACTTGATTGTTTGATTGTCGCTGTAATGCAGGGATGGCAAGCACCAGCCAGTTTGAAAATGATGGCCGTTGGTGGTAGTCGTGTGGCTGCATCAGCCGTTCATCAGGCACGTCAGTTGGGCTTGCCGGTGTATGAAGGCTATGGGCTGTCAGAATGTGCATCAGTTGTGAGCCTGAATACACCTGGGCATGATAAGCCAGGTAGTGCCGGCCAGTTACTGCCTCACCTTAAAATCAGTTTACACAATAATGAAATAAAGCTCAGAGGGAATGCATTTCTTGGCTACCTGAATGACGAAGCTAGCTGGGGCACGCACTCAGTATCGACCGGTGATCTCGGGTTTGTGGATACACAGGGCTTTGTGCACTTGCAGGGGCGCCGTAAAAACCTGCTGATATCCAGTTTTGGTCGCAATATCA
>JBFFND010000338.1:0-3302 GCA_041563375.1 Gammaproteobacteria bacterium
CCGGCTTTTTTTATGTACATATTTAGTCTTTGGTCGATAGTCTTTAGTCAATCAAAAGACATTGACCTGTCATCAATTAAATTGTGTGAAATAATTTCATTTTAAAAAAATTAACGCGAACAACACGAAACCGCAAATGAACGCAATGGCTTATAGATATAAAGCGTTATATCGCGTCTATTTGCGTTGTTAGCGTTCATTCGTGTTTTCTTTTTTATCCGTAGATTATCAATCCAGGTCAGACACCAGCGATTCCCTGACGTTTTCATCTATCGCATCAATAGTTGCCTGGTATTCAGGGTGGTCTATACCCATTGAGATGGGCGCGCCGGCCTTGGCTTTCTCAACCATCTGCTGGTCCAGTTCAAAGCGCATAAAGTGCACTGACGAGGTTTTGTCTTCTGTTTCACGCTCCAGGTCTTCATTGGCGATAGGCCTTACTTTCTCGCAGTCATCTACCTGTACCCAGATATGTTTGTCGATGCCTTTGAGTTTTGCCAGTGCCGCTTTACGTTCGTTCTCGTCTGCATACTCCAGCATGAAAGTGGCCTTCCAGTTGCTGCCATCGGGTATCAAAGGATTATAGACATCGAGCTCTTCCTGTATGCCATCCGCCTCGAATATCTTTTCAATGCGCAGCATCTCCTGAACCTGGTAGCGTATGGTCATGGCGTCTTCAAAGTACAAAGTTGCGTGTTCACCAATGGTTACACGACGATCTTTCTTATGTGCCATCACCTGCTGACGAAACTCGTTGCGTACAAGTGAATACTTTTCAAGACTGTCTAAATCACTGGCACTTAACTGACTCATTGATATCTCCGTCATTATGTTAAAGAATTAATCGCTGCCTTCACACTAGATCGCATAGGCTTTACGTAATAACGTAATCGGATGCTCCGGCAACTGGCCACTGTTCAAGCCGTTCTCAATCTGATGTCCAGCCATCGCACAATCACTGCCGTAATGATCCGCTTCTGCCTTTTTCAGCTGGTTCACCACCGGGCGTACAATTTTCATTGAAGCTTCATGAAATTCGGCTTTAACAGCGTAGGTGCCGTCATGGCCGGAACAACGCTCAATTACCTGAATTTCCGTGTCCGGTATCAACGACAGGGTTTCTTTTGTTTTGGGGCCGATATTCTGCACACGCTGATGACAGGCAGCATGATAGAACACCTTGCCCAGTGGCTGTTTGAACTCGGTGTTCATCAGGCCTTCTTTGTTGCGTAGCATCAGGTATTCAAAGGGATCATAAAATGCATTTTTAACTTTCTGTACATCGGCATCATCCGGGTACATCAGTGGCAGTTCCTGTTTAAACATCAGCACACAGGACGGGATCAATGCGGTCAGGTCATAACCTTCATCAACCAGGCGTGCCAGTTCAGGAATATTCACCTGTTTGGCTTTTTCCACCGATTCGAAATCACCCAGCTCAAGCTTGGGCATTCCACAACATTTTTCTACTTCAGGGGTGGTGACCTGAATATTGTTGTGTTCGAACACGGCAAGAAAATCTTCACCCACCTCCGGCTCGTTACGGTTCATATAACAGGTGGTGAACAGCGCGACCTTGCCGGTGGTTTTGCCTGCAGCCTGCGGCTTGATCTCGGATGATCTATTTTTTAAACGTTTGCGCAGTGACTTACTGTGGTATTTGGGTACAGTCGCATCGGCGTGAATACCGGCCACCGACTGCATAATTTTACGCACCGGCTTGCTGCTATTGGCGGCATTCACTATCGTTGATATAACCGGTATGCCTGCCAGGTTACCCACGGTATCGGTACTGGTGAGCACCTTGTCTCGTAATTTGGTATTGCCCTGTTTAAATTTGAAGGATTTTGCCCGCAGCATTAAGTGGGGGAAGTCCAGGTTCCATTCATGGGGTGGCACATAAGGGCATTTGGTCATGTAACACAGGTCGCAGAGATAACAGTGATCGACCACTTTCCAGTAATCTTCTTTGGCCACACCGTCGACTTCAAAGGTCGATGACTCATCCACCAGATCGAACAGTGTAGGAAAGGACTGGCATAGACTGACACAGCGCCGACAGCCATGACAGATATCGAACACCCGCTCCATTTCCTTAAACAGGGCTTCTTCGTTGTAGAAATCTACACCCTTCCAGTCAATAGGGTGCCGTGTAGGAGCCTCCAGATTACCTTCCCGTTGTCCAGCTGCCATTTTAATATCTCCACGCTACAAATTCAGGATCATTTGTTCAAACTGTCAGCGCACCATCTGGTGCGCTGAGCAGGATCGTCCAACACGCAATGTGATTATGCATTCAGCTCATCGAGTGCTTTCTGGTAGCGATTGGCATGTGAGCGCTCGGCTTTCGCCAGGGTTTCAAACCAGTCAGCGACTTCATCAAAGCCCTCATCACGAGCCGTTTTTGCCATACCAGGGTACATATCGGTGTACTCGTGGGTTTCACCGGCAACCGCTGACTTCAGATTGTCTTCTGTGCCACCAAATGGCAGACCGGTTGCCGGATCACCGCACTGCTCCAGGTATTCCAGATGACCGTGTGCATGGCCGGTTTCACCTTCCGCAGTTGAGCGGAACAGCGCTGAGACATCGTTATAGCCTTCTACATCAGCCTTGCTGGCGAAGTAAAGGTAACGGCGGTTTGCCTGGGATTCGCCTGCGAATGCGTCTTTCAGATTT
This sequence comes from Gammaproteobacteria bacterium, assembly GCA_041563375.1. Lineage (GTDB taxonomy): Bacteria > Pseudomonadota > Gammaproteobacteria > SZUA-229 > SZUA-229 > SZUA-229. Next base: position 2,680 of record JBFFND010000338.1, read on the forward strand.
TGCTCGGTTTTGCTGCCTTTGAGCTCCATTTTATTTCTCCTGTTTATGGTTAACGTTAGAAACAACACAATAAATACTATGCTTATGATTAATTAAATCTAATTAAAAATTTCTAAGGCATCTATAGCTAAAATCAATAAAGCGAACGCTTATATTTGTAATATTTTCGGGATAGACGCACACAAACAGACAGGCAGTTAATTAATAGCCGTCATATTGTGGGAACAAGTGAGGAGGTATTACAGTTGCTGCTGTTGCAGATAGAGCTGTGCCAGCTGCAGATCAAAAGCACGGGTGATTTTGATATTGTCTTCGTGGGCTTCAATTAATTGCGGCCTGTACCCTGCCAGCTCCATCGCCGAGGCATCATCGGTTATTGCCAGCTGTTGCTGTTGTGCCTGTAACAATGCAGCCAGCAGTAAATCCAGGCGAAACATCTGCGGGGTCAGCGCATGCCACAGGCCTTCACGTTCAACCGTGTGGTCAATGGCATCATTCACCCTGGCACGTTTCATGGTATCCCGTACCGGCAGGGCCAGTAATCCACCCTGTTGCGTCGATGCCTGTTCAATTAAATGCTGGATATCCTCAGTGCGCACACAGGGACGTGCTGCATCATGCAC
>JBFFND010000339.1:0-3276 GCA_041563375.1 Gammaproteobacteria bacterium
ACCGGGTAATACTGCTATTTTCTGTGTCATGTTTAAAACCTTAATTCAGTCATTCAAACCATTAAAACTGTCTCAGCACGTCTCGCAAAACTTACCCGGCTGCATTCGGAAAAAGCCAGGGCGCGGACTGTTTGCGTTTTGCCTCATAGGCCCTGATTTCCTCGGCATGTTGCAGGGTTAAATCAATATCATCCAGACCATTGAGCATGCAATGCTTCTTAAAGGCATCAATCTCAAACAGGTATTCATCACCGTCTTCGGTAATCACTTTCTGTGCATCCAGATCGATGGTCATTTCATAACCCTCTTTCGCTTCAACCTTTTTAAACAGGTCATCCACAATGGCACTGTCCAGCTCTATGGGTAACAGACCGTTTTTAAAACTGTTGCTGAAAAAAATATCGGCAAAGCTGGGGGCAATCACCGCGCGAAAGCCAAAGTCCACCAGCGCCCACACCGCGTGTTCACGGGATGAGCCGCAGCCGAAGTTTTTACGCGCCAGTAAAATCACCGACTTGTCATAGGGTGACTGATTGAGAATAAAATCCGGATTGATGCGCCGCGTGCTGTTATCGATATCCGGTGCACCCGGATCCAGATAACGCCAGTCATCAAAGGCATTGGGACCAAAGCCGGTCCGCTTGATCGATTTTAAATACTGCTTGGGAATAATCGCATCGGTATCGACATTGGGTCGATCCATGGGCGCAACCACGCCGCTCAGTTTAGTAAATTTTTCCATTGTGTTACCTCGAAAGCGCTGAAACCTGTTTAATTAATGGGTCATTAAAAGCCGTTAACAGGCCAGTCTAAAAATCTCTGACATCGACAAAGTGCCCGGCGATAGCAGCCGCCGCGGCCATTTCGGGACTCACCAGATGGGTGCGGCCACCGGCGCCCTGGCGCCCTTCAAAATTACGGTTGGAGGTAGACGCGCAACGTTCACCCGGTTCCAGCCGGTCGGCATTCATCGCCAGGCACATCGAACAGCCCGGTTCACGCCACTCGAAACCAGCATCGATAAAAATTTTGTCCAGACCCGCCTCTTCAGCGCGCTGTTTAACCAGGCCCGAGCCCGGCACCACCATCGCCAGTTTGACATTATCCGCCACCTTGCGCCCCCTGATCACACTGGCTGCTGCCTGCAGATCTTCCAGTCGCGAGTTGGTGCAGGAGCCGATAAACACCTTGTCGATCTTCACCTGGTTAATTGGCGTGCCCGCAGTCAGCCCCATGTACTGCAATGCTTTCTGCATGCCTTCCGACTTGACCTTGTCGACCTCCGCCGCCGGGTCAGGAATTTCTTCATCGATCCCGATCACCATTTCCGGCGAAGTACCCCAGGTGACCTGCGGCTTGATATCCTCTGCGCGCAGGGTGATTTCATGATCAAACACCGCATCCTCGTCACTCTTCAGGTCAAACCAGGCAGCCACCGCCTGATCCCACTGATCACCTTTCGGCGCATAGGGACGTCCGGCCACATAGTCGATGGTGGTCTGGTCCACCGCCACCAGGCCGACACGGGCACCGGCTTCAATCGCCATATTACAGATGGTCATGCGACCATCCATGCTCAGATCACGAATCGCCGAGCCGGAAAACTCCATCGCGTAGCCGGTACCCCCGGCAGTGCCGATTTCACCAATCACCGCCAGCACGATGTCCTTGGCGGTGACACCGGCACCCAGCACGCCCTCTACATTCACCCGCATATTTTTCATGCGACGCTGTAACAGGCACTGGGTGGCCAGCACATGCTCCACTTCCGAGGTGCCGATACCAAAGGCCATAGCGCCGAAAGCACCGTGGGTCGCGGTGTGCGAATCACCACATACCAGGGTCATGCCGGGCAGTGTTGCCCCCTGCTCAGGACCGATTACATGCACGATGCCCTGGCGAATGTCATTCATATCAAACTGGGTGATACCGAACTCCCGGGTATTGGCATCCAGTGTTTCCACCTGCAGACGGGACACCAGATCGGCTATACCTTTTTTTCGCTCCACCGCATCGGTAGGCACATTGTGATCTGGCACCGCCAGCGCGGTATCGCTGCGCCAGGGTTTGCGGTGTGCCAGGCGCAGCCCTTCAAACGCCTGTGGAGACGTCACCTCATGCACCAGGTGACGATCGATATACAGCAGCGCGGTACCATCGTCCTCGCTGCGCACCACATGGGAATCAAATAATTTGTCGTACAGGGTTTTACCGGCCATTGCTTTACTCTCGGGATCTCGCCCTGCAATCAGGGCTTTTACTTACAATTTCATGAGTTTGAGTCTACTTGCGCACAAAACATAAAACAAATTCATCTTTTTCATATAAACTATTCCATATTGGAATAATTTAGCCAGAGGAGCCTGTCTATTGGATATCCAGGCATTATCGGCCTTTGTTGCCGTCAGCGACAGCCATTCGTTCTCCCGTGCGGCAGAACAGCTGTTTATCACCCAGCCTGCAGTCAGTAAACGCATCTCGGCGCTGGAACACCAACTCAATGCCCGGCTGTTTGACCGCATCGGCAAAACCGTGCAACTGACCGAAGCCGGCCGCGCACTGCTGCCCAGTGCTCAACGTATTCTAGCCGAACTGGAGGAAAGTCGACGCGCCATCAGTAATTTAAACCAGCGGGTCGATGGTACGCTGAGACTGGCCACCAGCCACCATATCGGCCTACATCGCCTGCCACCAGTGTTACGCGAATTTACCACCAGCTACCCCGAAGTGGATCTGGATATCCGTTTTATGGATTCCGAGGAAGCCTGCAGCTCGGTGCTCAAGGGCGAGGTTGAGCTGGCCATTGCCACCCTGCCGGAACATGACTGGCAGCAGCTGATCAGCCAGACTATCTGGCATGATCCACTGGATATCGTGATCAGCGCACAACACCCGCTTGCAGGCCAGCTCAATCTCAGTATTGACACATTGCGCAGCCTGCCCGCCATTCTGCCCGCCCGAAATACCTTTACCCGGGTGCTACTGGAACAGGCACTGGGACTGAATGAACAGAACCTGAATATCGCTCTGGAAACCAACTACCTGGAAACCATCAAAATGATGGTGTCGATCGGCCTGGGCTGGAGCGTACTACCGGTATCGATGCTATCCGCCGACATCAGTCGGCTGGATATTCAGGGGGTAGAATTTGAACGCCTGCTGGGTGTAGTCAGCCACCAGCATCGCACCCTGTCGAATGCGGCGCGCATGATGATGGGGTTGCTGGAAAAACACCGGGGATAACGGTCGTTAGTCGTTAGTCTTTGGTCTGATACG
>JBFFND010000340.1:0-3276 GCA_041563375.1 Gammaproteobacteria bacterium
GCAATATCCGCGGCGCAGTTGAGCCCTTAAATAATGTGCTGATTGTAATAGGGCAGGCCCTGCACACTGTAGGCCGACAAGTAACTTCGTGGCTGCCCGCCAAACAACGGTGCCCAGGCACCTTCATGGATACGCGGGAAACGCTGCTGGTATTTGTCGAGTAATTGCTGCAGGCGTGAATCCTGCGTTAGCGCATAAGCTTCATACAGCATCCACCAGAGCATGGGATTGGCCTGGTTCAGCAGCTCGGATTCATGCTTAACCAGCCAGTTCAACGATGATTCCAGCTGTGATACTACCTGCGGCTGCGCTGGATAAGGCTGTTGTCGATTATTCTGGTAATAGCCCAGCAGATATAGACACAGTGGCAATGCTATCAGCAGCAGCACCCCATAGAGAATTTTCTTACGCATTATTTACAAGTCCGTTTAGCGACGGCATTGCCGCTGGTTAATCAGGGGAGACACAATCTGCGCCATTACATTAAAAGAGGAATTGAACCAGATCTCTTTTGCAATTGTCACCACCACTATATCGCCAGCAGATGATTTAGCAACCGGCGGCTCACCCCTGGCCACCACAAAGCAGATTAACAGCCGCGCAGCGCCTGTGCTAAGCTTGGCGAAAAACCCCCAAGCAAGCAACAATATGAATAAATCTCTGCGCCACCTGTTTCTGCTTTGCCTGCTGCTACAGCTCGGCGGCTGCTCATTTGCCGAACTCACGGTCAGAGCCAGCATGCCGATGATTGAAGGGGGCATGCTGGCGGTCAATCGCGAGGATGACCTGCTGCTGGCTGAAGCCGCCATGCCCGCCAATATCGAGCTGATGGAGGGCATGCTGATCAATGCACCGGATCACCACCAGCTGAGAAACTATGCAGCGCAGGCCTATTATGGTTATGCCTACGGCTTTATTGAAGACCAGCAACCGCAACGCGCCGCAAAGCTGTATCGACGCGGTTTGAATCATGCGCTCTACAACCTGCACGATCAGGGCCTCAGCCAGGCTGTATTGAATGGCCCGCTAACAGAACTGGAACAGCAGCTCGCACAGATGAATCGACCATCGGTTCCCGCACTCTTCTGGGCCGCCTCCAACTGGGCCAAGTGGATTGACCATAACCGCAATCAGGCTGAAGCGATTGCGCAGTTACCCCGTGCAGCATTGTTGATGCAGCGCGTACTGCAACTGGACGAAACTTTTTATTACGCCGGGCCGCATCTGTTTTTTGCGGTCTACCACGGCAGTCGATCGCCCATGCTCGGCGGCAACTTTGAGCTATCGGAAAAACATTTTGACATGGCGCGGCAACTTAATTCTCAGCCGCTGCTAATCATCGATTTGCTGCAGGCAGAATACCTGGATCGACAGAGGTTCGACCAGCAGGCATTTCATTCACGCCTGAGCAAGCTGATCAATCAGGACATCAGTGCAGCCCCCGACCTCGCACTGATAAACAATATTGCCAAACGCAAGGCACAGCGCTTACTGGAAAAGGAAGTGGAATGGTTTTAACTATGCTCAGCCAGCTGATAAAAAATCTGCCCGGCCTCGGCCTGATTTTTTTTCTACTCAGCAGTTCCGCACTGGCACAACAAACCCACACCCTGAAATTTGCCACCCTGATCCCACCGGATACCGCATGGGTCGATCGCATACAGCAATGGAACGATGAACTTCAACAGAAAAGTGATGGGCGCCTGCAATTAAAAATTTACCCCGGCGGGGTAATGGGCGACGAGCCGGATGTGTTACGCAAGATACGCAGCCAGCAATTACACGGCGCATTTTTTACCGGCTATGGCATCAGTCGTATTTATCCGCCAGCACGGGTACTGGAAATGCCGTTCCTGTTTCGCAGCACCGAGGAATCGGATTATGTGCGCAAACAGATTATGCCGGAGATTGAAGCGGGTTTTGCGCAGGCCGGCTACCAGTTACTGGGCTGGCCCGAGGTCGGCTTTCTACATTTCTTTTCCAAATTACCGATCACCTCGCTGGATGAACTGAAATCTCGGCGCATATGGTTATGGCAGGGCGACCCCATGGGTGAGGCCTTTGCGGAAGCCGCCGGCGTATCACCAGTACCCCTGTCGATTATGGACGTATACACCCAGCTCTCGGCGCAGCATGGCAGCATCGACACCGTATACAACTCACCCTTCGGCGCGCTCGCCATGCAGTGGCACAGCAAACTCAGCTATGCCTCTAATGTACCCATGACCAATGCCATTGGTAGCCTGGTGGTGAGCCAGCGTTTTTATAATAAGTTACCGGAAGATTTACAACAGCTACTGAAAACCACTGGCAAAAAAGTTGCTGAGCAGATCAACCAGGACTCACGCCGTGACAATACAAAAAGTATCGAGCTATTAAAGCAGAGTGGCATTGAATTCAGCTGGGACTGGAACGAAGCGGAAAAACAGCAGATGCTGCAGATTCGCGATCGCGCAGCACAGATACTCAATGAATCTGGCTACATACCTGAAGCACATTTCAACCGGGTTAAAAACATTCTATCGGATTACCGCAGTAACCAGCCCGGCCAATGAACTCGCTACTGCTAGCCATAAAACAGAAATTAATTGTTTTTGAAAAGCTGCTGGCCGCACTGTGTCTTCTGTTGTTACTGTTGCTATCCCTGTCGCAGGTTATTATGCGCAACCTGTTCGAGCTGGGCTTTGCCGAGCTGGATACCCTGACCCGGCACCTGGTGCTATTTGTCACCTTTATGGGAGCGGCACTGATTTCAGAGGGCAACAGGCACATTAAAATAGACTGTGTCACCGCCACTATCAGCGAGCGCAGCAAACAGAAACTGAAACGACCGTTGTATTTTATCAGCGCACTGGTATGCAGTGTCTTCAGCTGGTATGCGGTTGTGTTCTGGCTGGATGAAAAAAACTATGCACCCGCCAGTGAACAGTTTGCACTTTACCTGGCACTGATCCTGCCCGCCGGCTTTATTATACTCAGCCTGCACTTTCTATTGCTCAGCCTGATCAGAGAAGACAGTTTTCAACACCCTGACGCAGACGACTCACTGATTGATACACTGGTTAAACAATCAGATCAGCCAACTGATAATGGACAGCAGCCATGATCCTGCTGCTGTTTATTGTGGTGCTGCTTGCGTTACTGGGCTTACCCCTGTTTATTGCACTGGCGGCCGGTGGCCTATATGCCAGTTATGCCACCGAGCTTAACCCCAGCATACTCATTATCGAACTGTATCGACTGGCCAATCAGCCCAACCTGATGACGATACCGCTA
>JBFFND010000341.1:0-3275 GCA_041563375.1 Gammaproteobacteria bacterium
TACGGAGAGCAGGCCGGCCGGTTTATTGGCAATGTCAAGGTCCTTGTCCACATAAAGTAGATCCAGGCCATGATGCACCGGTGGCTGGTATGTGTGAGCGGTTCTCATCGCTCGGCTGGGGCTTTTTTCTGCTGTTTTATAATCGGTGTGAACAGCGACTCAAGGCCGTTGACCTTGATTTCATAGAGCAGTCCCAGCATTTTACCCAGCTCGCCACCGGGTAAGCCCTTGTTATACATCCACACCACATAGGGTTCAGGCAGCTCAATCAACAACTGACCGGCATATTTGCCATAGGGCATACGGTACTGGGCAATTTTTAACAGATCCTGCTTTGCCAGCTCGGGATTAAATGACATGATAGGGATAATTTGGCGATTTAACAGCTGCAAACTATACCATCTGTGATACATCGGTAGAAGGTTGTGTAACGACTATCTGTCGCCGGGGAGCATGATGCCAACCAGTCTTTTTTTACAGCACAGCGGGGTCGAGCAGCCGATTATCTGCGGTCCCATGTATCCCTGTAGCAACCCCGAGCTGGTTGCTGCCGCATCAGAGGCGGGTGCACTGGGGGTGATACAGCCGATTGCCCTGAGCTATGTGCATGGATATAAGCTGCGTGAAGGGATTCGCTATATGCGCCAGCTCACGCAAAAGCCGTTGGCGATGAACCTGTTAATCGAAAAATCCAGTCGGCGCTACCAGAATAAAATGCGCGAGTGGCTGGATATTGCATTAGAGGAAGGCATTCGATTTTACATTACCTCACTGGGCAAGCCGGACTGGGTGGTTGAACGGGTGCATCAGGCCGGTGGTTTTGTGTACCACGATGCAACCCTGCCGAAGTGGGCAGCGATTGCTGCCGAGCACCAGGTCGATGGCCTGATTGCAGTTAACCGCAATGCAGGCGGCCATGCGGGCAGCCGTCAGCTTGCGCAGCTCTATGATGATTTACAGGGCTATCAGTTGCCACTGGTGGCTGCCGGTGGTATCTCCAGTGCTGAAGGCTTTGCCGAGGCAATGCAGCTGGGCTACCAGGCCGTACAGATGGGTACACGCTTTATCGCATCCCGTGAATGCAGCGCCAGTGATGCCTATAAGCGGGCGATTATTGCAGCACAGGCCGAGGATATTCAGCTGACCCGTAAAATTACCGGTGTGCCGGTGGCGGTGATTGCCAATGACTATGTGAAACGACAGGGTGGTGAACTCAATGCACTGCAGCGATTTGCGCTGCAGAATCCGTCGTTAAAACACATAACACGCTTGCTGATGTCATTGAAATCATTACAGCGCTTTAAACGCTCACTGTTTGCAACAAACGCCGACAGGGAATACTGGCAGGCTGGCAAGAGCGTACAGAATATAGACTCGGTATTAACGGTGGATGAGATTATTCGCCGCATTGTAACTTGATATTGAATAGCAGATAAATATCAGTGAATACTCAAGCCGTGAAGTTGCCTTATGCCTGTTTTACCAGTAATTGCATAAAGTAATCATAAGGATAGAGTAGTCTGCTCTCTGCAATTGTTTCATTGATATCACGACACTGTTTCAGTGTTAACGAATGCGTGCCTGAATCGGCCTGGATCAGCGGGTAATCGGGAAACTGGCTCTCTGGAATCACATTTCTCATGTGTTGTCTATCTGAGCTGAAATGCTGAAAGTAGAATTCAGCTTCAATGCTTCTGATCAGTGGCCGGTACTCATGGTTAAGGTTAGTGTGGAGTGGAAAGGTGGTATTGAAGTAGCTGGTCAGCTCAGCCGGGAAGTCGCACTGGCTGTCAAAATCATAGATAACTGGTTGATCATTCAGCATGGCAGACAGAATCACATGGTAATCCCAGATCAGCGGCTGATGATTGCCTGTTTCTCCCTGGCCGAACAGGGCGACTGTATTATTGCTGTTGATAATAAACAGCACATGCCGGGGTTGAATGCTGCCCGCTTGCCAGGCATTTTCATATATGGCCTCCAGCAATTTCCATATATTCTCTTCACAGAATAATGGCGTATAGGCAAGTGGTGTATAATCTCTTTTTTTCATCATATATAAAACACAATGCAACTGACTGAACTGTTTCTGATACTACTGCTGGTGTTGATCGGCTGGTTCTGGTTTGATTCTAGCAGGGTAGGTGAGCTGGCGCGTCGTACCGGCTTCAAACTCTGCCAGCAGCATAAATTACAGTTTCTTGATGACACTGTCCATCTTAGCAAGCTCTATCTGGGTAAAAACAGCTATGGCCAGTTGAAATTGCTGCGTCGTTACCGTTTTGAGTTCACCAATAACGAATACCGCCGTTACAATGGCGAAATTACCTTTGCCGGAATGCAGTTAATTAAAACCTATATGGATGCCTATCCGCTGGATCCCATGCCAGATAATAACAACGGATAAGGATTCACAGTTGATTAATTAAAACCCTGAGGATAAAGTGCCGTAAAGAAATGACCGGCAATCACAAAGGAACGACACCATGTTATCAATCTACAGTTTATTACACGTCCTCTCTGCTGTTATCTGGGTTGGCGGTATGTTCTTTGCCTACAGCTTTTTACGCCCGGTCGCTGCACAACAACTGGAACCACCCCATCGACTTAAACTCTGGGTCGGTGTCTTCAATCGCTTTTTCCCTTACGTCTGGCTATCAATTATCCTGCTGCCGTTAACCGGTTATCTACTGATGTTCAGTATCTGGAAAGGTTTTGCCGCTGCGCCGCTTTATGTACACCTGATGCAGGGGTTGGGTATTGTAATGATACTGATCTACCTGCACGTATATTTCGCCCCCTTTGGCAAACTCAAACGCATGGTTGCCAGTGAGGACTGGCCACAGGCGGGTAAGGCTCTGGCACAGATCCGTATCCTGGTGGGCATCAATACCATGATCGGTTTGCTGGTGGTGGTGATTGCCAGTGGCGGTCGCTTTCTGGCTTGAATAGAAGTTAATTGCCGTCCAGATTCAGCTGGATGTGAGCATGGGTCTATTGCTGGATAGCTTAGTCAGTCAGCAGTGATTTCATACTCTGATCGGCCCAGTGAACTGCATTTAGATAGGACTGGATAAACAGTTCGCGCCTGTCACCCAGCTGGTTGATTTCATCCCAGTTGCATTGTTCATACTGCAGCACGTACTGATACAGTTCACCCTGGGGGCCAGCCTTGTCCAGTAAGGCCAGTTTGATTGGTGTGCTCAGTATTACCGTATCCAGTAATTCGATCATTGGCTGGTCCATCAGCGCGTCCAGTACCGAGAACAGGCCGA
>JBFFND010000342.1:0-3268 GCA_041563375.1 Gammaproteobacteria bacterium
CAATCTAAGCCAGATCCGTCATGGCTATTACACCGAAAAGGAACAGCTGGTAGGCCAGCAGCTCAAACGACGTCTGCCGCAGAACCGGTTGATTAAATCCAACTACGTAGAGCCACCTACCCTGGTAAAAAGAGGCGAACTGGTATCGATTGTGGCCGAAAATCGCGGATATTCAGTTAAAATGTCCGGTACCGCCATGAGCAACGGCAGCAAGGGCGAACGTATACAGGTGCGCAACAATTCCTCGAAACGCATCGTGGAAGGCGTGGTAGAGGAATTTGGCGTGGTCAGCATTAATTAATTACTAAAGTTATCCGCACTGCGGCCGATACAGGCTGTGAGAGAAAGAAGTTGGAGCACCCGGTGCCTGGAGCAAGATATGACTAACCCAATCAACCCCATTAACAGAGCAGCGACTAACTCGGTTAATAACCATTCAAGCACTGGCCCGCAAGCCAGTGATGCAGCTGCTGATGTCACAGCGAAAAGCGGCAATGGTTCAGGATCTGAAGATACAGTAAGCCTGTCTAGCCGGTCGCAGCAGGTGATTGAATTACAGCAGCACCTGGACAGCTCCACCGGCATTGACCAGGCGCGTGTGGATGCCATCAAACAACAGATTGCCGAAGGCAATTACCCGCTGGACGCAGAGAAGATTGCCGAAAACATGCTTAAACTCGAACAGTCTCTGATCGAATAAAGCCTGTTCAGTACGCACCGACATAACCCGGGAAATTACCAGTATGACTGCTCCACTCTCTCAATTACAGTCACAGGTTCAGGCACTGTTCGAACAAAGCCAGTTATTGCACGACTACCTGTTACAGGAAAAGCAGTCGCTTGAGCAGCAGGATTATTCGCAACTGCTTGAGATTGCACCACGTAAACAGCAGCAGGTTGAAACCCTGCAGCAACTGGAACAGAACTGCAAGCAGCTGTGCGGCTCTCAGGGTATACACAGCCGCATTATGCAGACAGCTGACCACTCACTGATTCAGTTATGGAACAATACCCAGAAGCTGATTAAAAACTGCCAGCAACAGAACGACGTCAATGGCCTGCTGATTCAACGCAGCAGCCAGATCAACCAGGCCACGCTTGGTATTCTCACCGGCAAGTCACCACTAGAGGAACATGGCCAGACCTATAATGCCCAGGGCAGCCAGCACAGCGGCAACTCAATTCTTAATGATATTCAGGCCTGAGGATATTCAGGCCCGGACGGCAGGATACACATATTTGATACGGTGACGCATTGGCAGCTGACAGCTAAATGAAGCCGCTAACACGCTAACGAAACAACTCACGACTTTTAAGCGGTTTTCCCTGCAGATAATAATTCAGTATGCTGCGCATCAGGCGCTTGGCATCCTTAAGCGACTGCTCTGTTTGCAGCTGGTTATGATGCAAAGCCAGTAAACTTTCACCACGCAATCGCGCAATAAACAGCTCATCTTTCACCGTGGCAAAACTTACCGGCCCGTGCTCAAGATAATAGGCATAGTCTTCGTCTGCCTGTAATAGCTCACCGGTGTCGGCATTACTGTTCAGGTTCAGACCAAAACCCAGCGCCTCGAGTAACTGCTTTTCAAACAGGCGCAGCACCGGCTCAATGGATTCACCCTGTGCCAGCAAGCTGATCACCGAGGCATACAGGTGATATATACCTTCATGCACATCATGCTTATGCAGCAGACGCACCAGCAGTTCATTCACATAAAAGGCACTGGGCAGTGCTTTGCCGGTGAGACGCAGGGGCTTACCATGCTCACTGTTCTGCTGTAAATCCACCGAGGTGACCGTGGGTAACTCGCCGCGCCCGGCCCAGCCCAGCAGCAGTGGGGTAAACACCTGCAGACTGGCTTTGTTGTGTGACCGGGCACTGCGACTACCGCGACTCATCAAAGACAGTCGACCGTGGTCGCGAGTCAGCACATCAATAATCTGACTGCTATCACGAAACGGCCGGTGATGTAGTATATAGGCGGGTTGCTGTTGAACACGCATCATGCAAAGTTAATACATTTAAGTAGTCCGGGAATCAATCCGCATCATAACCCAGGCTACGCAACGAAGCTTCGCTATCGGACCATCCCGCCTTGACCTTGACCCATAATTGCAGGAAGACCTTACGACCAATCAGTGCTTCAATATCCTTGCGCGCCTTAGTGCCGATGCTTTTCAGACGAGCTCCCTTATCACCGATCACAATCACTTTCTGGCCTTTGGTTTCCACCAGAATCAGTGCGTTAATTCGCGTAAGCTTTTCATCATCCTTGTACTGTTCTATTTCCACTGTGGTCTGGTAAGGTAATTCCTTGCCCAGCTCACGCACCAGTTTTTCGCGAATAATTTCCGCCACCAGAAAACGCACACTGCGATCAGTGTATTCATCACCCTGGAAATATGGCGGATTTGCCGGCAACAGGCTGAGCAGATAATCCTGCAGTTCCTGCAGGTTATCTCCCTGTTTGGCCGAGATCGGCAGAATGTTTTTGAAGTCGTATTTTTCACTCATCTGCGCAAGAAATGGTAACAGTTTATCTTTTTCCGCCACCATATCGACCTTGTTGATCAGCAATACCACCGGCGCTTCAACCTGCTGCAGTTTATTCAGCACCAGCTGATCTTCATCAGTCCATTTCAACGCCTGCACCAGAAACAGAATCACATCCACATCATGAATCACCGAACTGGCGGCACGGTTCATATAGCGATTGATCGCACGACCGCCACCACTGTGGATGCCCGGCGTATCAACAAAGATAAACTGTCCCGCTTCTACATTTTTTACACCCAGTATCTGATGGCGTGTGGTTTGCGGTTTGCGCGAGGTAATACTCAGCTTTACACCCAGAATATGGTTGAGCAAGGTGGACTTGCCCACATTAGGTCGACCAATAATTGCAATATAACCACATTTAAAATCGTCTTCAGACATTAGTTAGACTTCTTGTTAAGTTGTTCGTTAACCAGCGTGATAATTTTTTCCGCTGACAACTGTTCGGCCTTGCGGCGACTACTGGCTTTACCGCGTGATTGTAAATCAAGCTCATTAATTGCACAGTCAACGGTAAACTGCTGATTGTGCGCCTGCCCGCTGACTTCAACCACCGTGTATTCGGGCAATGCCAGTTTACGCGACTGCAGTAGTTCCTGCAGTCGGGTTTTGGCATCTTTTAACTCATTCACATCGGGAATATTTTTGATCTGGTCTGTGTAGAGTTGCAGAATCAGCTGGCGACTGGCCTCAAATCCGCTATCCAGG
>JBFFND010000343.1:0-3255 GCA_041563375.1 Gammaproteobacteria bacterium
ATTGCCGCTGCTGGCTCGCCTGTCCGCCGCTGAACAGAACCGGATTTTTCATACGTCATCAAAACGGCGCATCGTGCTCTCCACCAATGTGGCGGAAACCTCGCTCACTGTGCCGGGCATTAAATATGTGATCGACAGTGGACTGGCGCGTATCTCCCGCTATTCCTGGCGCAGTAAAATCCAGCGCCTGCCGATCGAGAAAATTTCACAGGCCTCGGCCAACCAGCGCAAGGGTCGTTGTGGCCGTATCAGCGCCGGTGTCTGTTACCGCCTGTATTCAGAAGATGATTTTAATTTACGTGACGAGTTTACCGCGCCGGAGATTCAGCGCACTAACCTGGCGGCGGTTATTCTACAGATGGAAAATATGCAGCTCGGGCATATTGACGATTTTCCGTTTGTTGAAGCGCCGGATGAACGACTGGTCAGCGATGGTTATAAACTGCTGTATGAGCTGGGTGCGATTGATAAGCGTCATCGCATTACCGATATCGGCAAGCAGCTGTCAAGGTTGCCGCTGGATCCTAAACTGGGGCGCATTTTAATTGAAGCACAGCAGGAAAACTGCCTGCATGACGCACTGGTTATCGTCTCAGCACTGGCGGTGCAGGATCCGCGTGAACGCCCGGTAGACAAACAGCAGGCAGCGGATGAAGCACACCGGGGCTTTACTGATAACCGTTCCGATTTTATCAGCTGGTTGAATATCTGGAACAGTTACCATCAGGCCCGGAAAAAACTGTCGTCGAATAAATTGCGCAAATGGTGCCAGAACCACTTTATTTCCTGGCTGCGCATGCGCGAATGGCTGGACACCCAGCGGCAGATTAAGCAGTTACTGTCCGAACTCAAGTTCGATCTGAAACACACCGATCAGCAACATGAAATCAATTATGCAGCCCTGCATCGTGCACTGCTCAGCGGCTTTCTCAGCCAGGTTGGTTTTAAGGAGGAGGGACACGAATACCAGTCATGCCGCCAACGACGTTTTCATATCTTTCCCGGCTCCGGCCTGTTTAACAAGGGACCGAAATGGGTAATGGCATCGGAAATAGTTGAAACACAGAAAGTCTACGCACGAAACCTGGCGAAAATAGAACCGCAATGGATTGAAGAAAAAGCCGCGCACCTGTTAAAGCACAGTTACAGCGAAGCCCACTGGGAAAAAAAATCCGCACAGGTTTCAGCGACACGTAAATCGACGCTGTTTGGCCTGCTGGTCAATCCCGGCAAAAAAGTTAATTACGGCCCGATCAATCCAGTCGAGGCCCGCGAGATTTTTATCCGTAGCGCATTGACCCAGGGTGATTTCGACTGTCGCCATGAGTTCTATCTGCATAACCGCAAGCTGGTAGAAGACATCGAGAACCTGGAAGCCAAGTCGCGGCGCCAGGACATACTGGTGGATGAAAACGCAGTGTATGATTTTTATGAGCGGCAGCTGCCGGAACAGATGTACAGTGGCGCGCAACTCAATCGCTGGCTTAAACAGAATGACAGCAGCGCGCTGTTTCTAAGCATCGAAGACCTGATGCAACAGGACGCAACCCATGTCTCCGACGAGTTGTTTCCCGACAGTATCAGTATTAACTCGGTACGTTTTCCGCTGGAGTATCACTTTGACCCCAGTCACCATTGCGATGGCATTACACTGATTACACCGGTAACGGGCCTCGCCGCACTGAGCCCGGAATATTGCGACTGGCTGGTGCCCGGCCTGTTACAGCAAAAAATAACCGAACTGATTCGCTCGCTGCCCAAACAGTTACGCAAGAATTTTGTGCCCGCGCCGGACTTTGCCGCAGCCTGCGCCGAAGCGCTCTCCCCGGGCGACCTGCCATTAACCAGCGCGCTCACCGCGCAACTGAGAAAAATGACCGGCGTGGATATTCCCTATGATGCCTGGCAGGAAAACAATCTGCCGGATTATCTGTTTTTTAACTACCGGGTGATCGCCGCCGATGGCAAGCAGCTTAAGCAAAGCCGCGATCTGGCCGGATTACAGAAATCACTGGCGGATTTTGTCGACGAAAGCCCACCCAGTCATCAGGCCCATGCGCTTGAGCAGGATAATGTGGATGCCAGCGTGCTGGATCAGTTACCGGAACATGTTGAGGTCAATAATCACGGCATTATTACCAATGCCTATCCTGCGCTCAGTGTTGCGGACAAACAGCTTAACCTGCGCATTTACTACAGCGCGGAGGAAGCCAGGGCGGCGCACTTTGCCGGTCTGCGCCAGCTGTTTATCAATGCGCTGTCGCAGCCGTTACGGCACATAAAATCCAGCATGAAAAACATTCAGCTGCTGTGTGCCCAGTACGCGCCGATCGGTTCCTGTGAACACATGAAGACCCAGCTGATCCAGCGCGTTATCGACCAGCTGTTCACCCATCATCTGCCACGTCAGCAGAGTGAGTTCCAGTATCTGCTGGACTTGCATCGCAGCGATATCAGTCCGCTGCTGGATCAGTTGCTGGATCAGCTGGGAGAGATTCTCAAAATTTACCACGCCCTGCAGAAACAGCTGAAGCGCCCACCACTCGCCTGGCTGGATGCCATGGCAGATATCCAGGACCAGCTTAATCACCTGTTGCACCGGGATTTTATCCTCAATACCGAGCAGGAGCATTTTGATAACCTGGCGCGTTATCTGCGGGCGATTGAAAAGCGCCTGCAGAAAATCCAGGACAACCCACAGCGGGACCGCAGTGCGCGCCTGGAAATATCGCACCTGTGGGATGAATACAAAAAGCGTGCGGCCGCGCTGGATAAAAACAACCGCCATTCGGCGCAGCTTGAGGCCTACCGCTGGATGCTGGAGGAGTACCGGATTTCACTGTTCGCCCAGGAGATCAAGACCCGTTACCCGGTGTCGGCCAAGCGCCTGAAAAAAGCCTGGAACGAGATCAGCGACGCCTGAGACCCGTGTTTCAATCAAGCCGGACTTGATCTGCTTCAATTACGGTTCATACTAGTCAGGTATGATGAGCCCTATGCAAGCATTCCAGTCATTTCATTCCATACCGAACGTCAGGGCGTCCGCATTGTCGCTGCTGCTGTTTATCGGCGGCCTGTGTGCATTCACAGCACAGGCGGACAGTGGTGACGGCAAAGCGCTGTATAACGAAAACTGCGCGATCTGCCACGGCGAAGATGGCTCTGGGGGGATGGGCATCCCGTTGTCCTCTGCCTCGTTCCTGGATGCCGCCTCCACCCACTATATCAAACAGACGATTCGACTGGGCCGCCCTG
>JBFFND010000344.1:0-3238 GCA_041563375.1 Gammaproteobacteria bacterium
CCGGCATGGAACGGTAAATACCTGCCCCCGATGGCCACACCCCCACCCGAAGTTTCAACGGAAGCCACGGCCGAATCACACATGCCCGGTGGTGTGGTGGGTGATGCTGTGGGTGATGTCATGGGCGGCGCGGCCACGGGTGCAATCATTGCCGCCGGCGTGCTCAGCGCCGGGCAGATGGTTGACCGGGTGGGCACGGTGTCCGAGCAACAACTCAATACCGCGCGCGATATCCTGGCGGCAATTCCGCCCCTGTTGCGCGAGGCTGCCGCCGAGCCCTACGGTGCCCGGGCGGTCATTTATGCGTTATTAATCGACAGCCGAGCCGAGATACAACAGCAACAACTGCGCCTGCTCGATGAGCTGGCCGACCCGCAGGTGGCCGCCACCCGCGAAGGCCTGATGGTCGACCTGCCCGCTTTGCCGGATTTTGCCCGGCTGCCGCTGCTGGAACTAACCCTGCCGGCGTTGCAGACCTTATCGCCGGAACAGTACCAGCGCTTTCGCCAGGTGGTGCAGGCGCTGATTGCGGCGGATAAGAAGGTGAACCTGTCGGAATGGATACTGCAGCGGCTGGTGATTCAGCAACTGGATTTGCATTTTGGTTTGCGCAAACCCGCCAGGGCCGTGCATGGCAACCTGAATGCGCTGAAAGATCAACTGCAGGTGTTGCTGTCGCTGATCGCCTACACCGAACATTCCGCCAGTGAAGAGATCGCCGCCCTCGCCTTTGCTGCCGGTAGCAAGCAGGCCGGTGAGCCCGGACTGACCATTCTGCCCCGCGATGAGCTGAACCTGAGCTCACTCGACAATGCGCTCGACACATTGAATAAGCTCAAGCCGCTGGTTAAGCCCCGCCTGCTCAAGGCCTGCGCCGCCTGTATTCTCTACGACGGCAAAACCACCATCCCCGCGCAGGAACTGCTGCGCACCATCGCCATCTGCCTGGACAGCCCGATGCCGTTGCTGGCCACGTCTACACGCTGACACCGCATACAACAGCAACGCTCTAGCAGGCATGGCACTCTGCCGATGACCCATTCGGGGGTTGTACCGATTAGTGAATATTTATACATTTAGAAATATTAATATGTGACGTGTTCTATGCAGGAACTGCATTGAATATCGATTCAAATAAATGTGTAAAGAGAACCGCTAAATGAAATTCTGCAAACTGGCGACAGCTGTAACTACGTTAGTTTTATCCACCAGTGCCAATGCGGCACTAGTCGAACGCCTGGGTGGATTGGCTTATTACGACACCGATGCGGATTTAACCTGGCTGGCAGATGCAAACTATGCACTAACATCGGGTTTCGATGCAGATGGTCACATGGACTGGGCAACGGCGAATAGCTGGGCAGCCGGCCTGAATATAGCCGGTGTTACTGGCTGGCGACTACCCGATACTGATCCAGCCATAAGAGGCTTTGATCAATCAGGCAGCGAAATGGGCAACCTGTTTTACAATGTACTGGGTGGTGAAGCGGGTACCTCGCTCGCAACGACACATAACGCCAACTATGATTTGTTCAGCAATCTTGACCCCAACTTCTACTGGTCGGCCACGGAACACGCAACTAGCACTGACGCAGCGTGGGTCTTCGATATGTACCTTGGCTTCCAGAACTACCATAGTCAATCCTTTAGCACCAACTCTGCGTGGGCCGTGTATACGGGCGATGTTAGCGCGATTCCTGTGCCTGCAGCGGTATGGTTATTTGGTTCAGGTTTACTGGGTTTAGTCGGAATTGGCAGACGCAAGAATGTATAAAAGCTAAATCAATATTTATTGTACTAAGGCGGCTTTTTAGTCGCCTTTTTGTTGCTATTTTTTCTTTGGGGCCAGTGTAAAGTCTTGCTGGTAAATGGTGGATCCGCTTCGCTTGATCCACCCTACGGCTGCACGTCTAAGTTGCGCGGGCTGGCACACAGCTGTTGGGACCAGGATAATTATTCTTCCGGTCTCAAACAGTGAAGTTTAAATGTGCTTTCTATGTTGATAACGAATAATTTATATAAGATTTATATGGAATTTATTAACATTCACTGTTAATTTTATACCACTACCATTTGGTCGCTGGCATAGGGTATCAAGAAAAATAATATGACACTTCACCTGGTTACTTCTTAAACGATCTGATGTAATACATTTACAAGGTAGTTTATACATAAATTTAAAACATTAAGGAAAAAAAATGTCTAAGAAATCTTATTTAACAATCGCTTTATTATGCGCAAGCACAAATGTAATGGCATCAGGCTATGTGGGTGCTGCGTTTGGGACTGTAGATATGGGACTGGATAGTATTTCAACTTTTGATGATCCAACCGGCTTCGAGCTTATTCTGGGCACCAGGGTTAATCAAAACCTGTCTGTAGAAGCCTCCTATATAGATTTTGGTGAAGCGAGCGATGGCCTGGCACCAGTATGGCGCGTAAATTCCAGCTCTTTGGCATTTGGTGCATTAGCAACAGCACCCGTTAATGAAAACTTTGACGTCTTTATGAAAGTTGGCTTACACATATGGGATGCAGAAATTTCACAAGATGGATTTGGGGTGTTTGCTGAAGACGACGGAACTGATTTATTCTATGGTATTGGTGCAACCATGAAAGTGAATCAAAATCTTAGCCTGGGTGCACGTTATAATTCATATGATATGGATGGTGATGATGTAACAATGTTCTCATTAAATGCCCTGATAGGCTTCTAATAAATCAGATTCAATAAAAAATGCACCGGAAAGACGGCTACCAGCCGTCTTTTTTGTTTATTGCGAAAGCCCGCTTCGCTTGATCCACTCTACGGTTCCATATCTAATTTGCGTCTATTTATTCCGCACATCCTGTGCGCCTGCACTTTAGTGCATTGACTGGCGCACTTATACAACAATCAGTCGAATTAGTATTCTAAGCCCGAATTGAAAACATGCGGGGCTATTGCGGTTTGTGTTTCGGTATCTATGTCGATCACGAATGACTTTTCGTCTGCCGTGAATTCTTCAATACTGTCCAGCTGTTTCTGCAGCACTGCAAGGTCGGCGTCCGAGGCATCACCTGAACGCTGCATGATACGTTGTTGCAGGGTTTCGGTGCGGGCGCTGAAGTTGAGGATATGAAAGGCGATGTTTTTAACCTCTGCCAGTTGCTGAAACATGTCCCGCTGGTTTTTCTGCAGGAAAGTTGCATCGACAATCACGTTATACCCGGCATCGAGAATCTGCGAGGCCAGTTC
>JBFFND010000345.1:0-3191 GCA_041563375.1 Gammaproteobacteria bacterium
CAGCTATGGTGGGTATATTTTTTAGCGACCAGTGTCTCAACCCGGACCAATTCCGCTTCTGTCAGCACCGAATCCTGGAAATTAATCTGCAAGGCCTGGCTGAAACCCTGAATGAACAGTTTGGCGGCCTGCACGGCCTGCTGCACAGTGCAGCGATCCTGGGCACCACCAGCCCGATCCAGCAGCACGACATCGACACCTGGTACAAGGTGATGCAGGTGAATTTAAATGCGCCGTTTGTCATGACCCGCGCCCTGCTGCCACTGATGCGCAACACTGCCGGTTCCAGCATTGTATTTACCACCGATGACAAATCCCGCGCCTACTGGGGTGCCTACGGCATCTCCAAGGACGCGCTGACCAGCTTTATGAAAATTCTTGCAGACGAGCTGGACACCGAAAACAATGCGGTGCGGGTGAATGCGATCAACCCCGGCGCGGTACGCACCCAGATGCGGGTGCGTGCATTTCCCGGTGAAGACCCCAACACCCTGCCCCTGCCGGATGATGTGATGGCGACCTACCTGTACCTGATGAGTGAGGACTGCACGGAAACCGGGCAAACATTACTTGCACAGGAAGACAGCAACAAATGACCCGGGCAGAAAACAGTCAGATGCAGACCGACAAGCCCATTGCCTGATAAGCACACGCCACCGAACACCGCCAGCTCGCCCTGTATCTGGCTGCTCTCCGCCTACCGCTCCGCCAGTCACGCCGCATGGGCCGACTGGCTGGTGGATAGCTTCAAACACATTCGCTGGCAACGGCTGGAACTGCCGGGACGACATTTTCGCTGGCGTATTCGCGGCAATCCCCTGTCGTGGCTGGATCAACTGCCCGAGGAAACCCCGGCACTGATCCTCGCCACCTCGATGGTGGATCTGGCCACACTCAAGGGCCTGCACCCACGACTGGCGTCTGTCCCGGCAATTTATTATTTCCATGAAAACCAGTTCGCTTATCCTGTAGGGGAACAACAGCACGACTCGGTGGATCCGCAAATGGTGCAGTTGTACGGTGCACTGGCCGCCGATCAACTGCTGTTTAATTCAGCATTTAACCGTGAATCATTTTTTAACGGCATAGCCGAACTGCTGCAAAAACTTCCCGACCAGACGCCGCATAATCTGCTGCCACGACTTGAGGGCAAAAGTGCGATTCTGCCGGTGCCGATTCGCAATCTTGCAGGCTCGAACGCACACAGAAACCCACAGCTGATTGTATGGAACCATCGCTGGGAATATGACAAGAACCCGCAGCTGTTTGCCGATGCACTGCTGCAGTTGAAACAGACAAACCAGCCGTTCCAGCTGGCACTACTGGGTGAACGGCCAGGTAAAAAAAATGCTGCATTGTTACAGATTGAACAACAGCTCGCCTCACACATTGTGTTTAACGACAGGGCCAGTCGAGATGATTATCAACACTATTTGCAACAGGCCGCAATTGTGATCAGCACGGCAATTCATGAATTTCAGGGGCTGGCGGTATTAGAGGCAGTAAGCGCCGGCGCGGTACCACTGGTGCCGGATGCACTGTGTTACCGGGAACAGTATCCGCCGATGTTCCGCTATCCACCAGAGGATAGCCAGGCACTGGCGGATAAACTACTGCAGATGCTGCAACAAAAACCTGCAGCACCGGATGTATCTGCGTGGCACCAACAAAACCTGATTGATCAGTGGCTGCAGTATTTAACACCAGCAGACTTAACGAAGCTGATTTAAACAAATAGCTTAACGGGGCTTAAGACGGTAAATATTGCCACTGTCAGTGGAAAAATAAATCCAGCCCCGGGGGCTTTGCGCCAGTGCCCGAATACGCTGGTCCAGGTCCTGCAGCAAACGTTGCTCATCAACCGCCTCTGCCCTGTCATTTAACTGCACCCGGTTTAGATGCCGCAGTTTCAATGCACCAGCAAACAGATTGCCACGCCACTGAGGAAAAGCCTCACCGGTGTAATACAACAAACTGCCTGGCGCGATCGAAGGAATATAGACTTTTACCGGTTGCTCCATACCGGCTTTGTGGGTGCTCTCACCCACCGGCAGACCGGAGATATATTCCCGGCCATGGGAAATCACCGGCCAACCGTAATTTTTTCCCTTTTCCAGCAGGTTAATCTCATCACCGCCCCGTGGGCCATGTTCAATTAACCACAGGCGATTATTGCCGGCATCATAAGCCATACCCTGGGGGTTACGGTGACCATAGGTCCAGATGGAAATCTGTGCACCCTCGGTTGTGACAAATGGATTATCGTTCGGAATCGAACCATCCAGGTGCAGACGCATCACCGACCCCTGGTGCAGTGACAGATTCTGTGCACTGTCACGCTCCCCACGATCACCAACACCGAAATACACATAACCGTCATTATCAAACGCAATGCGACTACCAAAATGCTGGCCAGTGTCACTGCCGGTTGTAATCAGCAAATCCTGCCAGCGCGTTAAGGCATTCCCATCAAGCTGTGCCCGCGCCAGAATGGTTGAATGTTTATCCGAGCTACCACCAACATAGGTAAAGTAAATCCATGCCGGCGCCTGAGGTGACACAGCCACATCCAGCATACCGCCCTGACCATTGACAATAACCCGGGGGGCATTTTTAAGCGAGGTGATTTTATTCGTTGCCAGATCGAGCAGTTTCACACCGCCCTCACGCTCAGTAATTAACAGGCGATCTTCAGACAGAAATGCCAGTCCCCATGGAATACCCAGACCATCGGTGACCTGCTCCAGCTCGAATTCGACTTCAGTAGCGGAATAAAGTAACGGGCTGAAAATGCATAGCCAAAATGTAAAAAACACACGTGCAGCAGATTTGAATAATCGATACATAAATACCGCCCTCGGCTGGTTGATTCATCAACTCTACGCCAGCTTATTTTGTATGGCAAATGCTGTAGTGTGAGTCTAGGAGCAATTATACTGGGTGGACGTTGGTGTAATTTGGTGGAGTTTAAAAGCATTCTGTAACAATATACTTTAATACCATTACGTGTTTTTACCTACCTAAAACCTTGTACTGTGCTGTTTCGCCTCTCTGGCGACTCCCTTCTTTGTCAACAGCGACAAAGAAGGAAGCAAGAAAACGCCGCCCCGGCACACAAGCTTTTATTTTTAAACAGCAAAAATAAAAGTGCCTTCTTCACTCCCGATTTTTGTGGCTGCTGCGGAACTCAC
>JBFFND010000346.1:0-3163 GCA_041563375.1 Gammaproteobacteria bacterium
GCATGCGCTACGAAGCATTTTTTCATTGGGCACCAGGTTGGCATTCTGGTTGTGCTGAACCACGGTACGTCTTAACCAGTCGTTTACATCAACCGCTACACGCGGCATATGACAGGTAGCGCAGCTTACGCCACTGCCCTCTGGTAACTCGCCAGCCTGCTCCTTAAGCCATAAGTCATAATGGGGCGACGTTTTATATGATTGACTGTGCTCGTCTGCGTGGCATCCCAGGCAGGCGTCTACCGACGCGGTATCCAGCTTGTACTCATGTGCCTGGTGACAGCTATTACAGCCCAGCTCTTTATCGGTGGCCTGTTCGTTCATGGGTAAGCGGGCCATTGCAGGTGTCATTGGTGAAAGATCCTGCGCCAGACGCATGCCGTGCTTTCCCTGTGTAAAATGCTTCACTTCTATGTCGTGACACTGTGCACAAGCCCTGTGATCAGGCCTGTCTGTCCACACTGGCTCCTTGTCATCAATTACAGGCATATGACAGGCGCTGCAGTTTGCACCGGATTTTGCATGTGCCGTGCTCATCCAGTCATGGCGTACCTTATCCGTCGTTTTGAACTGGTTTTTTATGGGCGCATCAATATCCTTGAGGCCTATTTTCTTCACTGGATATCGATCATGTGGATAGGACATGATCTCATCCAGCACACTGGCATATTCTTTTTCCGGCACCGTTCTATTATCCAGCAACGCCGGTTCATCCATGTGCTTAACCAGGAAGTCTGTATAGAGCGATCGATTGTTATGATAATTGTGGCAACCTGCACTCGCGCAGGTATCAAATTCCATACCCTTGTGACTGGGCCGGTTTTCGCCCACATCAACATGGCAATGAATACAGAAATCAGCTGGCTGGGTGAGACCGGTTTTGTCTGCCAGTTCCGGCTTGTGCTCAACATGACAGGTGACACAATACAACGCGTTAATGTTTTCCAGCCGGTCAGCGTTTCTCGGGTCCGTAAATTTAGATCGCGGATGGGAATCAAACGGTTTTTTACGTTGATCACCATGGCAGCTCTCGCATGTTTTCTGCATTGCGTCCATATCGGTGAATGACTCACCATGACAGGCATCACAGGCAATGCCAATCTGGTGATGCCCGCCTGTCATCTCGCCCGGCATAAAAACCGTCCTGTCTTCGCCTTCTAGTAGCGTGTAGCCAAAATAGATCACGACTATGGCGACAAGCGCAGACCAGATAATCCATATGCTTGTGTTCTTATTCCTGTTCATATCAAAAGTAATACGTCTTCAGAATATGGAAGCCCAGCAATGGCGGTAGTGGCCATAACAGAACGATATGTGACCAGACAGCATACGCACGCAGTTGTTTAGCGAGCCGTCTCGGCAAATTGTGCTCATAACCGATGGCAATAGCAGCCAGCGCCCCGACCAGCAGAAGCCCTGTGAAAACACTCATAAGATACAGGTTGATATTGTCACCCAGCCTGAAACCGGTATGTATAAACAGGGCAGCGATAATCAACAGGGCGGTGATTACATGCACAAACCGCCATGCCGAGTAATCCCACAGGCTGTTTAGTTTTCTTATGCGTTTTCTAAATGAGATCAATGAAACAAATACTGACAGGCCAAGCAGAGTGAAGCCTGATATTTGTTTAAACAGGCTATCTCGCCAGAGAATATCCAGTGAAAAATCATCAGTCACAGTCGCGCTGTAATCGAAAGAGGGCGCAAAGAATGCAAACAGGCTGGCAATAAGAAGTAATGCAGATACGGCTAATAGCGATTTAAAATATCGCGCGGGTTCTGGCGCTGCATTGCCGCCGACAAACTCGAGCAGTAAAGGCTTGCATGAACCGCATACCGTCGAAGCGCCTGTAACACGCGCGAGCCCATCGACTGTACACGCCCCATGCTTACATGCGAGACCAAGCTCCCCGCGTGTGACGCCGGTACAATTACAGACTGTTGATGCAGATGGCCAGTCTATAACGCTTTCGCTTGACGCATCATTCCATAAAACACCATCAAGTTCGAAACGACGTATCTGCCACGGCCATACGCGCCGTCTGTCCTCTACTGCCTGCTGGAATCGTTGCACCCCGGCCCATTCCCCAACACCCATTGCACTGCGAATACGGCCGTTGATGACAATTATTTTACGGTAGATCTCTTTTTCATGATCCTGGTATATATGTGTTTCACGCTTCCTTGCCGTTAATGAATTGTCGCCGATGCTGAACACCGGGTAATTCAGTACTTTAAGGCTGGTAGAAGTCACCGAGCCCTTGTAGTTCACATCTTCTTTATTAAGAAAATGTGATAACACCGCGGCCTGCTCAAAGCCTGGCGAAATTAATCCGTAGGTAATTTTATTGTGTTCTGCACATTCGCCGATGGCAAAAATGCTTGAATCATTGGTCTGTAACTGGTCATCTACGCGAATGCCTTTGCCATAATTAAGACCGCTCTGTTTTGCCAGCTCCACATTTGCAGACACTCCCACCGCAATGATTACCGTGTCGCACTCGATAAGCTGTTCGTTTGCGACCACTGACCCTGACAGCACAACCCCTTTAACTTTTTCATCGCCTGTAATACGGTCTACCCTACAGCCGGAATGCACATAGATACCCAACGACTCTACATACTGTTTTAGATAGCCTCCTGCACGATTATCCAGTTGATTGAACATTAGCCAGTTACTGTGTTCAATGATGTGTACTTCAGTATTGAATCGTTGCATTGCCCTGGCAGCTTCCAGCCCCAGCAGCCCGCCGCCAATGATAACGGTTCGGCGTGTACTAACGCTTCTACTCATCAGCAACTGGGCATCCGTCATGTCGCGGAAGGTGAATACATTTTTACGACTGACACCGGGTATGTTTGGCACGCTGGCTTTCGAACCGGTTGCCAGAACCAGGTATTCATAACTGTAATAGTGACCAGCTGTGTCGCGAACGCGCTGATTCTTTCGATCGATCTCAATTATTCTATTGTTGTAAACCGCCTTTACCTGGCTGTACTGGCTTATATCCAGTGCATCATAGAGTGAAGGTTCACGTATCTCACCGGAGAGCAGTGAAGAAAGCTGTATTCGGTTATATGGCGCCCATGGTTCATCACCGAATATCGCAATTGATACACCCGCCTGGAGTTTGTTGATCTCCTGTATAAAACGCACACC
>JBFFND010000347.1:0-3156 GCA_041563375.1 Gammaproteobacteria bacterium
CACTTAAATTGCGTGCAGAAATATTAATCGAAATATCCAGCGTCAGCCCGGCGTCCTGCCATTCGCGCCACTGTTTTAATGTCTGGTGTATGATCCAGTTTGTCAGCGGATTGATCAGGCCGGTATTTTCCGCCAGGTGAATAAACTGTTCCGGTGGAATAAAGCCCTGCTGTGGATGATTCCAGCGAAGCAGCGCCTCTACGCCATAGGCTTTATTGTCATTGATACGTATCTGTGGCTGGTAATAAAGGGATAACTGACTCTGTTGAATGGCATTCTGTAAATCGGCCATCAATGCCAGACGCCCGGGAGTGTGGGTATCCAGCTGCGGATTATAAATCGATATCGCCTGACTGTTGCGCTTGCTGGCATACATGGCCACGTCAGCGTGCTTGATCAGGGTGGATTGATCCTCGCCATGCTCGGGGTAGAGGGCAATACCGATGCTGGCATTGATGTTCACGGTTTGATCACTCAGGTCAAATGCGGGCTGCATTGCATGGATAATTTTCTCGCCCACATCAATTGCATGCTGCTCATCAATATCCGGTAGCACCACGGCAAACTCATCGCCGCCTAATCGACCCACCGTGTCACTGGCACGTAAGGCGCAGGGGATGCGTGTTGCAACCTGTTGCAGAATCAGGTCGCCTTCCGGATGGCCCAGGGTGTCGTTGACTTCCTTGAAATTATTTAAATCAAGAATAAACACCGCCAGGGGTGTTTTATTTCGGCGGGCATAATCAATCGCCTGATTCAGTCGTTCAATCACCAGCACCCGATTTGGTAAGCCGGTCAACGGATCATGCATCGCCTGATGGGTGATTTGTGCATTTAAATCCTGCAGCGCATTGGTGCGCTCCCTGACCCGATCTTCCAGCGAGGTATTGAGCTCCTCGATTTCCTGCAGTGATTGATCACGGGACTCGACCGCATCTCTTAAACGGACTCGCATCAGCTCAAAGGTCTGCGCCAGCTCCGATAGCTCATTTTTTCCTCGAACTTCAACGGGGCTATCAAAATTAAAGCGAATAATGTGATTGGCGGCTTCCTTGAGTTGCCTGATTGGCCGGGATACTTTTCTGATAAAGCCCAGGTAAATGCCCAGGCCAATAAACAGCCCTATCAGCAAGCTGATGGCGAGGTGAATTCGTAGATTACTCTGTGGTTCGGTTAATAGTGGCGTCTTATCCAGGCCTATATAAATTTCTGCCAGTTGTTGCTTGTCAAACATAACAGGAA
This sequence comes from Gammaproteobacteria bacterium, assembly GCA_041563375.1. Lineage (GTDB taxonomy): Bacteria > Pseudomonadota > Gammaproteobacteria > SZUA-229 > SZUA-229 > SZUA-229. The sequence goes on from JBFFND010000347.1 coordinate 1,243, forward strand.
ATGTCTGGTGCAGAATATCATTACGCTCAAGTAGTAATTGCAACGTACTGTAGGGGTCATTTTTAAGTGGAGCTGCCTGTCTGGACTGTTTTACTGAAGCCAGGTTGTCATTGAAATAACTGGTCAGCGCATTCTTCTCATTGTCCAGATAGATGGCATACACCACGCCGGATTGCAGGCTGGTGTTGCGGGCAAACTCATTGATGGTGTGGTTGTCGTAAATCAGCATCGGGTCAACCGACATGCTACTCAGTAAGCGACCGATGGACTGACCTTTTTCCGCCAGTTTATTAAAGGCAATCTGTTTTTCACGTTCGTATTGCAACAACGCGCTGCTCAATAGTGCCAGCAGAATAATACTGGCAATAAACAGTACGAACTGACGGGCGATTGCAGATGAAATATAGGGGGATTTGTGCATTATTTTAGTTGTGAGACGCCGTAATCCGCGCCGTACACATCGCGGATAATGTTTCGGTGGTCATTGTAATCACTGTCGGTTGCCGGTAGTAATGCATCCAGTTGTGCATTTTTCAGTATGGCACGACCCTGTTCGCTGTTGTTCAGCTGGCGCAGGCTTTGCTGAATTGTAAGACGTTCGGCTTCAGGCATGTTGTGTTTGACGGCCCATGGCAGGTGCGGCAACTGTTCGGTCTGGGCGAGTATGCGCATTTGCGAGGCATCAATCTGTGAAGTCACTGCAGCCAGTTCAAGCACCACATCGCCTGCGCCCGCTGCATCTGCCTGTTTATGGTAAGTGGAGAGAATGGCATTGACCGGGTTGAGTGCTACTTTTTCAATGTAGTCGCCTTTATGCAGGCCGTTCTGCTGAAGCAACCATTTGGGGGCAACATAACTTTGCATGGCCATCTTGCCGCCGCCAAACAGAATAGTGCGGTTTTTTAGCTGCTTCACCTGGGTAATGCCACTGTCCTTGCGCACCATCAGTGTGCCGGCAACGGTGGCGCGTCCCTGTTCCTGGTTTTTAAGAATGACCTGGTAACCATACAGCTGATTTGCCAGAATATAATGGTGCTGATTGAAGTGCACGATGTCGTAGCGCCGGCTCTGTACATTCTGCCAGAACTGCCTGAAATTACTGGAGGTGGTGAGCCTGACCTCGCGTCCAAGTAAATCACTCAGATGTTTGGCCAGTGGTGAGAACAGGCGAAAGGTGAGTTTGATATTGCGACGCGGAAACACCCCGAGCACCAGTGGACTTTTATCTCCAGCTGTCTGCTCGGGCTTCTGCGCGGACAGGGTACTGGCTGAAAACAGCCCGCCGATCAAGGTGCCCGCTGTTGTCTTGATAAAGTGTCGTCGTGTCATCAAATAGCTATCATGTGCGTGGCCAGCTTTAGCTGGTCGGTTGGTCGGCCTGTATTATATATGAAACCCTGCCGTGATTAAGTGACCGGGTACCCGTTATTATCGTGATAGACTGGTGGCGTTATCAGCTGTTACCACTTCACCAGCCGGCGTCTGCACTGAAGCGCTCACCATAGCGGTTTTTAAGCTGTTGCAGTCGTTCCTGCAGTGTACTCCTGTCCTGGCTGTCAATATAATGCAGTGGGCCACCACGGAAGGGCGCAAAGCCGGTGCCAAAGATAATGCCGGCATCAATCAGCTCGGCATTATCCGCTACCGCTTCACGTTCACAGCTCACCGCTTCATTGAGGAAACGCAGAATCATGCGATCCTGTAATTCCTGTAGATTGGCGTAGCTGGCGTTTTTGTCTTTCTGCGGTTTGCCCTTATGCCACTTGTAAAAACCCTCACCGGATTTTTTACCCAGTTTGCCACCTTCTACCATCTTCTGCATTTTCAGCGGTAAGTTAAGGTTATCCTCACCCGCCAGAATACCTGCTACCGACAGGCACACATCCAGTCCCACGGTATCCGCCAGCTCGACCG
>JBFFND010000348.1:0-3155 GCA_041563375.1 Gammaproteobacteria bacterium
ATGGTCCTGTACCACCTCGGGGTGCATGGGACAGGTGTATTGCTGCGCGGTTTGCGAACCGGGCAGCTCGCAGCTGCCATCATCACAGGCCGCCGTGTGTTGATGCGTGGATGGTTCTGGCTGAAGATACTGTTGTGGCTGTTGCTGGAATTTGTGCTGGCAGTGTTCGCTGCAGAAATAGTAGGGCTGGCCCTGGTGCTCGGCCTGGTAGGGTGAATCGGACGTAACCTGCATGCCACACACCGGGTCGGTGTGGGTTTGTGTGCCTTGCGCTTCTGTGTGCTTGGACATGTTGCACCTCTCTGGAGAGTTGCGGATACGACCATTAAAGCACTATAACGGCAGGTGTGCATCTGTTGCGGGTCAGGTGAACGATTCGCCCGGTTGTTTATCGAATGATAAGACACCGTGAGTGATCACTATGAAGCATTCCCGTCACCTTGTTTTTCTGCTGGTTCCGCCACTGGCGGTGCTTGCGCTGTGGCTGCTGTTTTCGCCTCCGCAAGCCACCACGGATCTGTCCGCGCCTGCGGATGACTACCCTGCCGACTCGGCCATCAACTGGCAGCCCTGGGAAGACGCGGCGTTTGCCCGTGCACGTGCTGAACGCCAGGCTGTGCTGCTGTATTTCCATGCGCAGTGGTGCAGCTGGTGCCGGCAATACCAAACGGACAGCCTCGAACATCCTCGCAACATAGCGCTTATTAATGAACACTATGTGCCGCTACTGGTTGACGTCGATCAGCGGCGGGATCTGTTCACGCGCTTTGGCGGCCGGGGCCTGCCCTATACGGTACTGCTGGATGCGGACGCCGGATTGACCGGGCGTTTTACCGGCAGTTTAAGCGCGACAGATTTACACACTGTGCTGGCCGCACGGGCCTCACCCATGGCAATGAGTAGAACTTCGTCGTCGATATTGTCCGATGACAGTTTCCGTATTGATAACCCCGAGTCTTTTGTGCAGTTTCTCGAACAGGCCTACGACCGTGATGCGCAACGACTCAGTGGCACGGCCGGTTTCGGTAACTTGAGTAAACGTCCGCAGCCGATGACATATCGATTGTTGCTGCAGCTGGATGGCTGGCGTGAGCGTATGCCGGGCATGCTCGATGCCTTGCGCGCCGATCTGTATGACGAGCGGAACGGTGGTTTCTTTTACTATCGTGACGCCGCGCAGATTGATCCACTGGCACAAATTGAAACCGCCAAGGTGCTTGGCCTGAATGCGCAGATGATCTGGCTGTATGCCGATGCGGTGGCACAGTTCAATCGTGAAGGTGATCGCGAGGTGGTGCGGGGTGCGCTGGATTATGTACGTGGCACCTTATGGGATGAGACGCGGGGCGCGTTCTGGGGCAGCCAGTTTTCCGATGCTGAATATTACCAGGCGGCTGCACATCACAGGGCTGCGCCACGTGTCGATCGCACCCAGTTTGCCGACAGCAGCGGGCAGATGATCGTGGCGATTATTCGTGCCGCGCAGGTTCTCAATCAAGCGGACTTACTGCAATGGGCAGGCAGGGCACTGAACGGGCTCGATGCGCGCCTCATGCATCCAGATGGCAGTTACTTTCACTTTCGCGGGATTGATGGCGCACCACAATTGAGTGGTTATCTGCCGGCGCAGATCTGGCCCGCTGCAGCCTGGTGGTCATATTACGAGGCCAGTGGCGAGCCGCATGCCGCCAGACGTGGCGCACAACTGATTGCGCAGATTGCCCGATATGAAAATGCTGACCTGGGCGGCTTCAGTGAGCGACTGCAGAGTGATCTTGAACCCGGAACTGACCCATGGACCGAAGCGCGCAGCCACGGTGCACTGGCCTGGTTACTCCATAGCCCGGCACGCGCCGACCGGGTGCCGGAAGAAATTCTCCCCGATGCACAACGCAAGCGCTGGCAACAGCTGGCGCGGGCCAGGCTGCAATTGCAAAGTGCCAGCGACCCGGATGATATTGCACTGGGGATGCAGGCGCAGATTCAACGGTTCGAAGAAAACTAAATTTGTTTATAAATGTAATGGCCTGTTACTTGTCAGTCAGGCCCTTAGTTGCCCTCGGCAATTAATTTCAGGAGGCAGACTCGGGCTTGATGATTAGGAGATTGGCCGGGTCACCATGGTGCAGAACTACCTTCGCCTCTGAACTGCCGGCGTTGAACTCCACTACCTGGTCCGGTGCCAGCTCAATATCCACACGGCAGTCGTGACCACAGTGCAAGCTGATAGAAAGTATTTCTGAGCAGGTGTTTTCAATGCTCGCGACTTCGCCGGCACTGAATGCCTCTTCGATCTCGGTCATTTTATTCATCGTGATATTTTCCTTTGTTGCAGGAGTGGTTAATCGATAAATTGAATGTTGAGTAAAAAATCAAACTGTTGCGGTACACTGGCCATGTCTTCGCGTCCACATTTACTGTCCGTTCTATTATGACTGTTCGCTAAATAAACTCATGCCAGTTAAATTCATTATCACCGTATACCAGGAATTCCGGGTTAAGCAGGCTGTCCTTGCGGTTGTAGCTGAGGCTTGTGCCATCTGTTTGTTTGAAGTAGCCACCGGCTTCTTCGACAATGCATTGTGCGGCGGCGGTGTCCCATTCCGAGGTCAGGCCGAGGCGAGGATATAAATCGACCGCACCTTCAGCGACCATGCAGGATTTTAATGAGCTGCCGACACTGATCAGTTCCGGCTCGCCGATTTTAGTTAAATAATCTTTCAGTTTGTCAGAGGCATGCGAGCGGCTGCCGGCAACACATATCTGCTGCTGGTTCAGTTTACGCACCTGAATTTTTTCTGCCGGCTGTTTGTCGACTTTTTTATAGGCGCCGCCTCCATGCCAGGCGAAATAGTCGGTGTTGAGTACTGGTGCGTTAATTACGCCGAGGATGCTGCGGTGGTTTTCTATGAGCGCAATGTTGACGGTGAATTCGTCATTGCGTTTAATGAATTCACGGGTGCCATCCAGTGGGTCGACCAGCCAGTAGCGATGCCAGCTCTGGCGAATCGAGTAGGGCGGTATTTCGGATTCTTCGGTGAGTACCGGGATTTCCGGTGTAAGTTGCTGCAGTTCCTGGCGAATGACTTTATCAGCAGCCAGGTCGGCGGTGGTCAGGGGGGTGTTGTCGCTTTTATTTTACACCCCGAAGTCGG
>JBFFND010000349.1:0-3143 GCA_041563375.1 Gammaproteobacteria bacterium
GCTGGCAGACACACCACCCATGGTCGGGTCAGTCATCACCGAGATAAACGGCACACCCCGTTGTGACATTTTCTGCAGCACTGCCGATGTTTTTGACATCTGCATCAACGAGAACAGCGACTCCTGCATGCGCGCACCACCGGAGGCGGAAAAACAGATCAGGGGAATATCGTGAGCCAGCGCCACATTGGCGGCACGTACAAATTTCTCACCGACCACCGAGCCCATGGAGCCACCCATGAATTTAAACTCAAACGCCGCGGCCACTACAGGCAATGATTTTATCTGCCCCTTAACCACCACCAGCACATCATTTTCGCCGGTGGCTTTTTGCGCTGCAGTAATACGATCCTTATATTTTTTGCTGTCCTTGAACTTCAGTATATCCAGTGGCTTGATATTAGCGGCGATTTCTTCCCGTGGTTCTTCATCAAGAAACATCTCCAGCCGACGCCGCGCACCCATGCGCATATGGTGACTGCATTTCGGACAGACTTCGTAATTGCGCTCCAGTTCGGCACGGTACAGCACTGCACTGCAGGCGTCACACTTGGTCCACAGACCTTCCGGCACCGAGCCTTTTTTATCATTGCCTTCGGTGCGAATACGCGAAGGCATTAATTTTTCAAACCAGTTCATAGTTCCAGACCTTTAAGCAACAAGCCGGCAGCAGAGTTGCCCGCTGTTTTATTTAGCGTTGTTATCCATTGCCTGACGCATGGATGATAATAGTTCACACACCTGCTGAGAAATCTTTTGCGGATTATCGACATTTTCTGCAACACGACTCACAACCGCACTGCCCACCACAACCGCATCTGCAACCGCCGCTACTTTAGCCGCGGACTCGGCATCTCGAATACCAAAGCCTACACCCACCGGTACGCTGGTATGGGTGCGAATCTGATTAACTTTCTGCACCACCGCATCCACATCCAGGTTAGCCGCGCCGGTAACGCCTTTGAGCGATACATAATAAACAAAACCGCTGGCCTGGTCACAGATCATCTGCATACGTGCATCGGTACTGGTGGGGGCCAGCAGAAAGATTGGGTCAATCTGTTTTTCTTTCAGTATACGAATCAGCGCTTCCCCTTCTTCCGGTGGCAGATCCACCAGAATCAGGCCATCCACACCGACGTCGGCGGCGGCATCCGCAAAACGCTGGTAACCCATGACTTCCACCGGGTTAAGGTAACCCATCAGCACAATCGGTGTATCTGCATCCCGACTGCGAAATTCCTTCACCATGCCCAGTACATCGGTAAGGCTGACATTGTGTTCCAGTGCACGCTCACAGGCTGCCTGGATCACCGGGCCTTCGGCCATCGGGTCGGAAAAGGGAATACCCAGCTCCAGTATATTGGCGCCGGCGTCGACCATGTCATGCATCAGCCCCACGGTGACATAGGGCTGTGGATCGCCTGCGGTGATAAACGGGATCAACGCCGTTTTCTGTTCTGCTTTTAATGCGGTAAAGGTTGCGGTTAAACGACTCACAGTTTAATCCCTTCTATTTCAGCAATGGTGTTGATATCTTTGTCACCGCGACCCGACAGGTTAACGATAATAATCTGCTCCTTGTCCATGGTGGGGGCGAGTTTTTCGGCATAGGCCAGCGCATGACTGGATTCCAGTGCGGGAATAATGCCTTCGGTACGGGTCAGTTTATGAAATGCCGCCAGCGCCTCCTTGTCAGTGACACTGTCATAGGTGACACGACCACAGTCTTTTAACCACGCATGCTCCGGACCGACACCGGGATAATCCAGACCCGCCGACACACAATGGGTTTCGATAATCTGGCCGTTCATGTCTTCCATCAGGTAGGTGCGGTTGCCGTGCAATACACCGGGTTTGCCGGCACACAGCGGTGCTGCATGGTTTGGCGTATCCACACCATCGCCGCCACCTTCAACGCCGTAAATGGCCACCGACTCATCCGCCAGGAATGGATGGAACAGCCCGATGGCATTGGAACCGCCACCCACACAGGCTACCAGCGCGTCCGGCAGGCGCCCCGCCTGGGCCTGGATCTGGCGCCTGGCTTCACGCCCAATCACTGTCTGGAAATCCCGCACCATCGCCGGATAGGGATGCGGCCCCGCCACAGTACCGATAATATAGAAGGTATCATCCACATTGGTGACCCAGTCACGCATGGCTTCATTCAGCGCATCTTTCAGGGTTCTCGAACCGGATTTGACCGGCACCACGGTCGCGCCCAGTAATTTCATGCGGTACACATTGGGCGCCTGACGCTTGACGTCTTCCTCACCCATATACACCACACATTCCATACCGAAGCGTGCCGCCACTGTGGCCGATGCCACGCCGTGCTGGCCCGCACCGGTTTCCGCAATCACCCGTTTCTTACCCATATGCCGGGCCAGCAGCGCCTGGCCTATGGTGTTGTTGATTTTGTGTGCACCGGTGTGGTTCAGGTCTTCCCGCTTGAGATAGATCTGCGCGCCGCCCAGTTCACGGGACCAGCGCTCCGCATGATACAGCGGACTGGGTCGCCCTACATAGTGGGCCAGATCGCGGTCGAATTCGGCCATGAACTGCGGGTCGTTTTTAATTTTTTCATAAGCCTGGCGCAGCTCTTCAATCGGCTCCATCAGGGTTTCGGCGACGAATTTGCCGCCATACTCACCAAAGTGGCCACGCGCATCGGGCATTGCATCATAATCTTTACAGCTGTTATCGCTCATTACTCATACTCGCAATCAACACGTTTAACCTGTTGCATTAAACGCGTCATTAATTGAATGTCCTTGATACCGGCAGAGGCCTCGACCCCCGAACTCAGATCAACCCCATAGGGCCGGACCTGGGCAATCGCCTGCGCCACATTATCCGCATTCAGGCCACCGGCAAGAATAATCTTCTCGCGCAGCGCCACCGGAATCAGTGACCAGTCGAAGGTTTTACCGGTGCCGCCTGCTGCACCGTGCACATGGCTGTCCAGCAACAGACCACGGGCCTGGTTGTATTCTCCGACCAGCTGCTGCAGCTGATGTTCACCTTCTATCCCTAACGCCTTGATATAGGGCCGGGAAAATGAGGCACAAAATTCGGCGCTTTCGGTACCATGAAACTGCAGCAGATCGATGTTCAGCTCGTCAATCACCTGTTGCACC
>JBFFND010000350.1:0-3131 GCA_041563375.1 Gammaproteobacteria bacterium
GCCTGCCCAACCGCACCCTGTTTGTTGACCGGATTAATACACAGATCCAGATTGCAGAAAGAAAAAAACAGAAGCTTAGCCTGGTGCTGATTGATATCAGCAATTTCAAGACCATAAATGAAGCACTGGGCCATGAAGCTGGCGACCAGATTCTGGTTGAGTTCAGCGAACGCATTGCCGAACATGTGCAACCCGATGAAACCTTCAGCCGGCTGGGTAATGATGAGTTTGTTCTGCTCTCACCCGTGGCCTCACTCACACAAACCATTAACAAAATACAGCTGTTGATCAAACAGCTTGAACGGCCATTCCGGGTTGATCACAACCAGATAACGATCAACGCACGTTTTGGCATCAGCCTCTATCCGAAACATGGCACGGATCGCAGCGAGCTGTTTAAATCAGCTGATATTTCGCTGGATATCGCCAAGAAGAATAATCTCGATTTTCACATTTATGATAGAGAAAAAGATCAGGCCAGCAATGACCACATCAGCCTTTCAGTCGACATACAACAGGCCTTTTCTCAGCAACAGTTCGAACTGCATTATCAGCCCAAACTGGACATTAAAACCGGTCGCATATTATCGGCAGAAGCGCTTGGCCGCTGGAAACATCCACAAAAAGGCTTTATCTCACCCGGCATATTTATCGATGCACTTGAACAATACAACGCCATTGACCGTTACACATACATGGTTATTGATATGGTGAAAGACCATCTGAAACAATGGCAACTGCAGGGCCATCAGTTAAAGATCGCGATCAATATTTCCACCCGCACGCTGATGAACCCGGATTTTATTAGCCAGGTAGAGCAACGCATTAGTGACTCGGAAATTGGGCATCAACTGATTTTTGAAATCACTGAAAGCCTGTTTCTTACTGAAAAAGACTATGTGTATGCCTCGTTGAACCGTTTACGGGCGCTGGGCATCGAACTGTCTATCGATGATTTTGGCACGGGCTATTCCTCACTGAGCCGGCTTAAACGAATGCCGGTCAATGAAATCAAAATTGACCAGTCATTTATTTTTGATATGGCCAGTAACCCGGATGATAAAATCATCGTGAAATCGATTATTGATCTGGCTCACAACCTTGATCTCACCGTCGTGGCGGAAGGTGTTGAAACCGAAATTATACTGCAACAGCTAAAACAGCTTGGCTGTGACGTGGTACAGGGCTATTTATTCAGCAAACCCCTGCCGCTGCCTGAATTCAGCAACTATCTACGACAGGCAATCGACTGCAAACAGCAAAACACTATCCCCTGACACTCACACACCTGCTCTGTAGCCATTCTGCCCACTATCATTCATTTTGAACAGCTGCTGCAATTCTCCGAGCATGAGTTAGACTCACTGAACTATACTAAGATTTTAAACGCAGATTAATCATTGAAAACTTAATCCGCCTTATCTGAAAGAAACAGTTCAAATTATGCGGCACAATAATTGCTGCAGAATATCAACAGTATCGATATTTACTGACATAAACCTGATTTATGAAGATCCGTGCATGATTCAGGTGCACAAAATGCACGCATCTGCGGGACATGCACACAAACGGTAACTGATAAAACGCTATCAATCATCGAGCTGTGTCAGATGCCTGAATCAGCATTAAATAATGAACTCGATTGATTTGAGGGAGTCACTGGATTCATGAACTGGAACACCGTTGTACAACAATCGATTGATCTACGTCACTGGTTTCATCGTCACCCGGAACTCACCTGGCAGGAAACCAGTACCGCAGAGAGGATTCGTCAGCAACTCACTGAATGGCAGATTCCCTGGCGCAGCTGCGCCGAGCACGGCACCGTAGCGCAGTTCAACAGTGATGGACGCGGTGAGCATATCGCCCTGCGTGCCGATATGGATGCCCTGCCCATCAGTGAAAAAAATTCCCTCGATTACTGTTCAACTGAGGCCGGCAAAATGCACGCCTGCGGTCACGACGGCCATATGGCTGCGCTACTGGGTTTCGCCCCCTGGCTGAAACAGCATCAGGCACAACTCAAGGGCCCGGTCAGCCTGCTGTTTCAGCCGGCGGAGGAAGGCGGGCATGGCGCGAGAAAAATGATTGAAGATGGCGCACTGCAGGGCGTTGATGTGATTTTTGGCTGGCATAACTGGCCTGCCCTGCCACAGGGCAAGGCCGTCTGCCCGGATGGTGCGGTGATGTCCGGCAACGGCACCTTTCATCTCCATATTCAGGGCCAGGGAGGACATGCCTCCCAACCGGAAGCCGCCCACGACCCGGTGCTGGCCGCAGCTGCCATCACCCTCAACTTACAACAGATTATCAGCCGCCGCCTGCCACCCCAGGCCGCAGCTGTGGTTAGTGTGACCTCGATACAGGCCGAGAGCAATGTCACGGTGATTCCTGATAGTGTGATCCTGGAAGGCAGTATTCGTGTCTCCAATCCACGCTGGCGCAAACCCATGAATGAGCTGATTACCGATATCGCACACAGCACGGCACAAACCTACGGTGTGAGCGTGACCGTGGAGATTCGCAGCCGTTACGAGGCAACCATCAATCATCCTGATGCGGCCGCACGCTATCGCGAGGCACTGCAGAGTACACTGGGTGATGACTATGCAGACCACGAGCTGTTGTTGCCGATTATGGCATCGGAAGATTTCAGCTATTACCTGAATGAAATACCCGGCGCATTTGCATTGATCGGCATGGCAGAACAACAGACCGGGGGCCCTGCCTACCAGTTTCCCTGTCACAGCCCCAATTACCAGTTTAACGATCACATACTTGATTCTGTGATGCGCGTGTTCTGTCAACTGACAGGCATTAGTAAACCCGGCTGACAAAACAGGCACACGCTTCTACATTAGATGTTTAAGCTAAACACAATGGGGCACTGTAAACACAGGCAGTCATTATTAATCGAAACACCCGACTTCTTATAGAGTCAGGGCTAACTACTTTAAGGAGTACTTTATGGACTGGTTTGAAACCTATGAGTCTGAAATTCGTGCCTACAGCCGGGCTTATCCGGCAGTGTTCGTCAGCGGACAGAATGCACGACAGGTGGATGAAGAAGGTAAACAGTACATTGATTTTTATGCCGGTGCCGGAGTACTCAATTTTGGTCACAATAACCC
>JBFFND010000351.1:0-3072 GCA_041563375.1 Gammaproteobacteria bacterium
CTTATCCGTTTGACTCCGCCGCTGCCATGTTACGCATGGCCAAAGACAGTGGACTCTCTATTGCAGAAATGAAACAGCTGAATGAACTGGCGAGTCGCAGTGAAACAGAACTGGCGCAGGGCATGGATGATATCTGGCAGGCAATGCGCCTGTGTATCCAGCGCGGACTTGCCTGCGAAGGTGTTTTGCCCGGTGGCCTGCAACTAAAACGCCGCGCTATGCATTTATATCAGCAACTGCAGGCCAGTCCACAGACAGCAACACTCAATGACTGGTTGTGCGCCTATGCGATGGCGGTGAATGAAGAAAACGCCGCAGGGCATATGGTGGTCACCGCGCCTACCAACGGTGCCGCCGGTGTCATTCCTGCCGTACTGTATTACCTTGTTGAACACGAACAGGGCAGTGCACAGCAGGTGCGTGATTTTCTGCTCACCGCCAGTGCAGTTGGTGGGCTGATTAAACATCGCAGTTCAATTTCCGGCGCAGAAGTCGGTTGCCAGGGAGAAGTGGGTTCCGCCTCTGCAATGGCCGCTGCCGGTCTGGCCGCAGCGCGGGGTGGCAGTGCAGAGCAGATTGAAAACGCCGCGGAAATTGCACTGGAACATCACCTGGGCATGACATGCGATCCGGTTAACGGCCTGGTCCAGGTGCCCTGTATCGAACGTAATGGTTTTGGAGCAATCAAGGCCTATACCGCTGCATCACTCGCGCTGCGCGGCAGTGGCAGTCATTTTATGCCACTGGATAACTGCATTGCGGCAATGAAACAGACCGGGCTTGAAATGTCCCACAAATTCAAGGAAACCTCGCTGGGTGGCCTGGCAGTGAGTTTGACCGAGTGTTAGTGGCTGCTGGTTTGGACTCAGTCAATTAAGACAAAGAAAAACAGAGAATAAATCGAGTCTGAACCTGCTGATTTAAAAGAAAACGCAAATGAACGCTAACAACGCAAATAAACGCAATCAAAGCTTTATATATGTAAGTTTTAGCGTTCATTAGCGGTTTTAGCGTTGTTGGCGGTAATCTTTTAAAGATATCCCAGGATCAGATATCCCACTTAGTCTTTCTTCGGCCCCACCCACACCTGTTGAACATTCACAAATTCCAGTATGCCGTGGGGGCCGAGTTCGCGGCCATAACCGGAGCGTTTAATGCCGCCACTGGGCAGTCGAGGGTCGGTTTTCACCAGGCCGTTGATGGTGACCTGTCCCGCTTCTATGTCCCGTGCCATCTGTTCTGCTTTATTTACATCTGCACTCCATATGGAGGCGGCCAGCCCATAGGGTGTGTCATTGGCCATCTCCAGTGCCTGTTGTTGCGTGTCGGCTTTCATTACAACCGCAATCGGTCCGAAGGTTTCTTCACAGGCCGCCTGCATTTGTGGCGTGACATCCACCAGCAGGGTCACCGGATAAAAGAAGCCGGGGCCCTGTGGTATTTCGCCGCCGAGTAAACAACGCGCGCCCTGTTCAATGCTCATGCTCACCTGGCGATGCAGGCCGTCGCGTAAATTTGCGCGGGCAATTGGGCCGACCTGGGTGGTTTCATCGGCGGGATCACCCAGGGTCAGTGCGGCGAGGCGTGTGTGCAGTTTTTCGATAAAGGCATCGTAAACCGGTGCTTCTACGATAATCCGTTTGGCGGCGATACAGGACTGGCCGGCATTGATAATGCGTGACAGTGCCAGGGTGTCGGCAGCCATATCGAGATCTGCATCGGCAAAAATCAGGCTGGGGTCGGAGCCGCCCAGTTCAAGCACCGCGGGTTTGATCTGTTTCGCCGCCAGTGATGCAACCTGGCTGCCAGCGCTGCTTGAGCCGGTGAGCGAGACAGCTTGAACTGCATCGTGCTCAAGAATATGTTTGACCTGGTCGTTTTCAACGCGGATATTTTCCAGCAGGCCTTGCGGTGCCCCGGCTTTGATAAACACCTCGGCAATGGCTTCGGCGCAGGCGGGTACATGGGAGTCGTGTTTCATCAGGCAGGTATTACCGGCCATAATTGCGGGGGCGCTGAAACGGAACGCCAGCCAGAAGGGTGCGTTCCACGGTAAAATACCGAGGATCGGTCCCAGTGGCAGGTGTTGCACATAACTGTGGCTGGCATCGGAGGGCAGGTCTTTCGCTGCCAGGTACTCGGCACCGTGTTGCGCATAATGTTCCGCACAGAGTGCGGCTTTCTGCACTTCACCGCGGGCCTCTTTTATCGGTTTACCCATTTCCAGGGTCATTAGTCTGGCCAGGTTTTCTTCGTCTGCACGCAGTGCCTCTGCCACCTTGTTAAGCAATGCTGCACGTTCGGCAAAATCAGTTTTACGCCAGCTTTTATAGGCCTGTGTTGCGTTGTTAATGCTGGCATCAATACGCGCTATATCGAAGGTGTCATAGCGGTGCAGTTCTTCACCATTGGTTGGGTTGATTGCAATATACATAGGACCTCTTTAACTGTTTGCACTTTGTTCAGGCAGGGAATCCGGTGTTTTATCTGCTGACTTTGTGGCTTTCTTTTTTTCGCTGTTGCTGGAATTGTGGCTGAGTTTTGCCGGGGTGGGTTCGGTCTTGACGGTGAAATCCTGCTCCACATCGTAGAAAAATGAATTGCATCCATTCTCGGTGATATAGAAGGTATCGGAAATGCCACAGGATTTATCACCGTCTATGCCCCACATCCAGGGAATCACATGGAAGGTCATGCCGGGTTCGAGTACATCGGATGAACCCTGATACAGGCTCATAATATAACCTTCATCCCAGCTGGGTGGAAAAGCGATACCAATCGAGTAACCGGAGCGGGTGATCAGTTTGGCGCCGACATCGTTCTCGCGAATAATGTTGCGCAACATTTTATCCGCGTCAGATACGGTGAGGCCGGGTCGCAATTCATCCCGCGCCAGCTGCAGTGCCTGTTTCATCAGCTCCTGTGATTTGTACATGCTGTCACTGAGTTCACCACATACCGCAGTGCGCATCATCGCGGTATGGTAGCGGCGATAACAACCGGCAATTTCCAGAAATACATGTTCACCGGGCTGCACGGTTCGGCCTTCCCAGGACTGACGCTCGCCAACCA
>JBFFND010000352.1:0-3071 GCA_041563375.1 Gammaproteobacteria bacterium
CCGGCGGGCCAAACGGGAACTCCTCGTTCTCATAATAATGCTTGCGCAGAACCGGGTTATTGATCTTGTTATAGTCACAACCCACATCGTACAGAATGCGCCCGTTGGATGTTTCAATCAAATAGGCCAGTATCGGCGCTTCGATAATGGTGCCTTTACCCCTGCCACGGGTTGAGAGCGTTTTGTCATAACGGTGTGTGCCGGTCAGCAACGGCCAGAACTTTTTAACCTGCGTCATAATGTAAACCTGAATTATCTAATGGAAATTAATGTGTGGTAAGAAATGAAACGCCATCTACACCAATAAAATTATCGTGCATCTGTTTCACCGGCAGATTGATCGGGTCGCCATTTAAAACGCGGCGAATACGGAAGCGGTGATAACTTTTCAGCAGATCCTTAAACGAGAGCACCTGCTGATCTGCATCTCCATATAACTGCTGGTGCAGTCGCGGCAACTGGTACCATGGCCGTCCCGGCTGTTGATGGTGTGCATTGTGGTAGGGAAAATTCAGCACCAGTAAATTCAGCCACGGGTGTTTTACCGAGAGCAGATTTGAATAGGTGTTTAGCTGTTCAAATTCCCGGTCATACTGCTTCACCTCATCGCCGCGTTTTCTGTCCAGGGTTTCGTGTAAATCATAAGTATGCTGGTGCACATCCATAAAACGCATGATCGTTAAAAACAGCATATAGGCTAAGGGATAAAGCAAAAGAATTTTCCATGAAATGCCTGCAAGCCAGGCGAAGAATGCAATTCTTAAACCCAGCACCGTTAGCACGCGTTTGCGTCGTGCTTTGCGTTCGGCTTTTACAAAGGGAAGGATAATCACCAGAGCATGCATCACGATTTCCATCGCCGGAATATATAACCACTCCAGTAAATAAATGGTTTTCAACAGACGTGGATAGGCGGTAATGCGTTTACGGTAATCAAAAGAGACAATATCGGCCCGGTCGGTGTGGTGCCTGACATGCTTGTGTCGCACATCCTCGTAATCACTGTAACTGGCACCGCAGATCCATAGCAGCAACTCACCCAGCCAGCGATGGTATCTGTTTTTGCGGAACAGACTGTTGTGCGCGCACTCATGCACCAGGTAGGCGGCAATCACCAACCCGTGGGCAAACAGCAATACACCCATTAGATTGAACAGCGGTGCTGCTGACAGCATCATCGCCAGGCCACCCAGATAGGCGGCCAGCACATACAGCATTGCTAAAAGATTAGGCCAGAGGGCGTCTTCGTATCTGAATACTCCTGCCATGAGTACATACCAACGGGTCGTCCCGCACAGTAAACCAGGCACTTCAGGTCGTCCCGAAGCGCAGAACACACTTGCGCTACAGATAGACGCAGCAAATAGTAGACCAGTTTATACAGGCATCCACCCGTTCCGGAATAACAAACGATAATTCAATAACTTAGCAAGCAGCAGCTGGAAAAATGAGCGCTCGCTGATTACACGGAAACGCCCCTGGCATGCACTCCAGCCTGGCCTGCTGCCCCATTCTGGTGCCTTTTGTTCACATCGGCTCCCGAGTTGTAGCACCCCGGAATTCTGATATACTCCACCGCCTTGGCGGCAGAGGCTCAGGGATGAGCCGAGCAATCCTCATTTAGAATAGAATGAGAACCGGTTTAAAATACAAGTTTAATGCGCCTTTAGCTCAGCTGGATAGAGTGCATCCCTCGGTCGTTGAGGTCAGAGGTTCGGCTGGGTTGCCGGGAGCAACCCAGGACAGGGTGATCGCTTTCTATCACCCTGGGCCGTAAGGCCGAGGCTCAGGGACGAGCCGAGCAATCCTCATTAATAAATAATGAGAACCGATTTAGAATACAAGTTTACTGCGCCTTTAGCTCAGCTGGATAGAGTGCATCCCTCCGGAGGCAAAGGCATTGAAAATCTGCGATTCATGGAATGCGAATAAAGTGGTACTATGTTTTGAAATTCCGGACTATTTAAAAACCTCAATATATCTGTAAGATATTGATTTATAAGCGCCCATAGATCAGCTGGATAGAGCGTACCCCTCCGGAGGGTAAGGCCAGAGGTTCGAATCCTCTTGGGCGCGCCATCTTCCTTATTGCCTTTTTGGGACAATTTTGGGACACTCAATATAAATTGGGACACCAAAATGACTAAATACCAGGGAGGCAATCTTGGCGACCATTAACAAGCGCGGCGAAGGCCAGTGGCAAGCCAAAGTCAGAAAGAAAGGATACAAAACCGTATCAAAGACACTGCCCACGAAAGCAAAAGCAGAACAATGGGCAAGACTGACTGAATCCGAAATGGATCGTGGCATCTTCTTGTCCACATCTGAAGCAGAAAATACCCCTCTCTCTGAATTACTTGATCAATATGAGAAAGAGGTAGCCCCCACCAAAAAATCTGAATCCGAGATGAAATATCGCCTCAAGCTTCTAAATAAGACTCTTGGCCATTTAGTCCTTGCAGCCATTACCCCTGGCACCATCAAAGAGTTTCGTGATTACCGTTTAGAATCAGTTAAGGGCGATACAGTCCGCAAGGACCTATTGCTTTTAAGTCGAGTGCTTAAGGTGGCTCAAAAGGAATGGGACATCTACTTACCCAGAGGTAATCCTGTTGACTCCATATCAATCCCCGCCAAAGGCAAGGCACGAGATCGACGCCTAAAGCTTGGTGAAGAGGAAAAGCTACTTGCGGCTGCCACAGAATATGGTGGCAATATAAAAGCACTTATTCAGCTTGCTATCGAAACAGGGGCTCGAAGAAGCGAACTTGTCGGCCTACGCCGGGAAAATATAAACCTCTCAAATCGTACTGCCATATTCATTGACACAAAGAATGGTGACGATCGAACTATTCCACTATCGTCAAACGCCATCAGCATTCTCAAATCATTACCTCATCAAATCACAGGACAAGTATTCCCTATTAGATCTGACTCAGTTACCAAGGCATTTAGTCGTGTTTGTAACCTTGCTGAAATCACTGGCCTTAGATTTCACGACTTACGACATGAAGCCACCAGTCGATTTTTTGAGATGGGATTAAGCCTTATGGAAGTTTCAAGCATTACGG
>JBFFND010000353.1:0-3058 GCA_041563375.1 Gammaproteobacteria bacterium
GTGTGCGGTAGTGAGATCAGTCTGTATTGTAGAAAATACAGCCCCGTGCCCAGCAGTAAACCGATTAGAACCCAGCCCAGAATAAAGCGTGTAGAATAGGTATTAGCCATGTGACATATTTTTGTGGGGAACCCATGCAGCAACTTGATGTGATAGTAGATTACTGTAACACCCTGTTACGAGTAAACGAGTTCAGTGATTATTGCCCAAATGGCCTGCAGGTTGAAGGGCGAACCGAGGTGCGCAAAATAATTAGTGGTGTTACCGCCTGCCAGGCGCTGATCGATCAGGCGGTTGATCAGCAGGCGGATGCCATTCTGGTGCATCATGGCTATTTCTGGAAAAATGAATCGCCGGTGATTACCGGCATCAAGCGACAGCGCATTGCTGCATTGCTGGAAAACGGCATCAGTTTGCTGGCCTATCATTTGCCGCTGGACGCCCATGATACCCTGGGTAATAACGTCACCCTGGCAGAAAAGCTGGATTTACAGGTGGAAGAGGTGAATAACGGCGGACTGTTATGGAGCGGCCAGCTGGCGCGGCCCATGCACGCAGCCGCCTTTACGCAGCATATCGCGCAGGGCCTGGGGCGTGAGCCGCTGCACCTGCCTGCGGGCAGCGGGCGTGAGATCAGGCGAGTTGGCTGGTGCACTGGTGGCGCGCAGCACTATATCGAACAGGCGGCCGCACAGGGGCTGGATGCCTATATCAGCGGAGAGGTGTCGGAGCAGACCTTCCATCTGGCGCAGGAGCTGGATATTCATTATTTCGCCGCCGGGCATCATGCGACCGAGTCCTATGGGGTGCAGGCACTGGCGAGTCATCTGGCAGAAAAATTCGACCTGCACTGCGAGTTTATTGATGTGCCCAATCCGGTGTAGCCCGGTGTTTATCAGGTAATTTGTCAGTTGTCGCTTTATTCGGATTTAAGATATTGATAATCAAGGTAAAACTGATTTAGCCCTTGGATAAAGTAGTGAAATCGATTAAAATGCTGCGGCGTTTTTTCCTGTGCTTCCACAGGGTTAAAAACAAGGGCTAAAACGCGAGAGCAAAGTTCAAATACAGTTTTCTGGATGACGTGTGTGGCGTTGATGTGTTGACTATCCCGCCACAGATTGATGTGTCAGACAACAGGATTTCAATCAATATAGTCTAAGAGAGGTACTCATGGCTACAGAAGGCGTAGATCAAAATAAACGCCGCTTTCTGACAAACACCACTGCTGTAGTGGGTGCTGTCGGAGCTGGTTTTGTCGCTGTACCCTTCCTGGCTTCCTGGGCTCCCAGTGAGCGTGCCAAAACTGCAGGTGCGCCTGTAGAAGTGGATATCAGTAAGCTACAAGAAGGTCAGTTACTCACGGTTGAATGGCGTGGTAAACCAGTGTGGATTATCAAGCGTACTCAGCAGAACTTAAACGATCTGGCAACACTGGATGACAATTTGCGTGACCCGGCTTCTGCTAATGATCAGCAACCGGAATATGCCACCAATGCAACCCGTTCTATCAAGCCGGAAGTTGTGGTTATGGTGGGTATCTGTACGCATCTGGGTTGTTCGCCAACCTATCGTCCGGAAATGGCGCCGGCAGATCTGGGTGAAGACTGGAAAGGCGGTTTCTTCTGTCCATGTCATGGTTCCAAGTTTGACCTTGCTGGCCGTGTATACAAGGGTGTGCCTGCACCACTCAACCTGGAAATACCACCTCATTTCTATAAGAGCGACCGCACCATTCTGGTCGGCGAAGATGGAGGCGCGGCATAATGTTTAAAAGTTTAATGTCCTGGGTCGATGATCGTTTTCCTGCAACTAAAATGTGGAACGAGCATCTGGCTGAATACTATGCACCAAAGAATTTCAACTTCTGGTACTTCTTTGGTTCACTCGCGCTGCTGGTTCTGGTTATCCAGATTGTATCCGGCATCTTCTTAACCATGCATTACAAGCCAGACGGTGCGATGGCCTTCGCATCGGTGGAATACATCATGCGTGATGTGCCCTACGGCTGGTTGATTCGTTATATTCACTCAACCGGTGCAACCGCGTTCTTCGTGGTGGTCTATCTGCATATGTTCCGTGGTCTGATGTACGGTTCATTCAAGAAGCCCCGTGAGCTGGTGTGGCTGTTCGGTATGTTTATCTACCTGGTGCTGATGGCAGAAGCCTTTATGGGTTACCTGTTGCCATGGGGTCAGATGTCATACTGGGGTGCGCAGGTTATCATTTCACTGTTTGGTGCATTGCCAATTATCGGTGATCCACTAACCCTGTGGATTCGTGGTGACTTCGTTGTATCCGATGCTACCCTGAACCGTTTCTTCGCATTACACGTGATTGCGCTGCCACTGGTTCTGTTAGGCCTGGTTGTGGCTCACATTATCGCGCTGCATGAAGTAGGTTCCAACAACCCTGAAGGCATTGAAATCAAGAAGAACAAGGATGAAAACGGCATTCCACTCGATGGTATTCCTTTCCACCCGTACTACTCTGTTAAAGACATTGTGGGTGTAATTGTCTTCCTGATTTTCTTCAGCCTGGTGCTGTTCTTTGCCCCAGAAGGTGGCGGGTACCTGCTGGAACACGCAAACTTTATCCCATCTGATCCATTGAAAACGCCACAGCATATCGCACCAGTGTGGTATTTCACGCCGTTCTACGCGATTCTGCGCGCGGTTCCGGACAAGCTGATGGGTGTTATCGCAATGGGCGCAGCAATTGTTGTTCTGTTCCTGCTGCCATGGATTGATCGCTGCAAGGTGAAATCTATCCGTTATCGCGGTACCAGTTATAAAGTTTTATTAGCTGCATTTGTTGTGTCATTTGTC
This sequence comes from Gammaproteobacteria bacterium, assembly GCA_041563375.1. Taxonomy (GTDB): domain Bacteria; phylum Pseudomonadota; class Gammaproteobacteria; order SZUA-229; family SZUA-229; genus SZUA-229. The sequence continues at coordinate 2,829 of JBFFND010000353.1, forward strand.
GTACTGGGCTGGTTGGGCATGGAGCCTGCGACACCTGTGCTGACACTGATGGCGCAGATTTTCAGTGTGATTTATTTCGGTTTCTTTATTGTGTTGTATTTCACTTCAAAGAATGAAAAGACCAAGCCAGTTCCAGAGAGGATTACGAAATGAGACAACTCCTTGGGAAACACTTACTAGGTGTCATTCTTTTAGCGTTTTCTAGCCAGCTGATGGCAGCGGGTGCCGGA
>JBFFND010000354.1:0-3051 GCA_041563375.1 Gammaproteobacteria bacterium
AATCATCACTGCCAGCGAACTCCTGAATCTGTTGCGAACCCAGGTTCGAGGTCATCACAATCACCGTGTTGCGGAAATCAACGGTACGCCCCTGACCATCGGTGAGACGACCATCGTCCAGCACCTGCAGCAGCACATTGAAAACATCAGGGTGAGCTTTTTCCACCTCATCCAGTAATATCACGGAATAGGGTTTGCGACGCACCGCCTCGGTAAGGTAACCGCCTTCCTCATAACCCACGTAACCCGGAGGTGCACCGATCAAACGTGCCACCGAATGTTTCTCCATAAACTCCGACATATCAATGCGCACCATGGCCTCTTCCGTATCAAACAGGAAACTGGCCAGCGCCTTGGTGAGCTCTGTTTTACCCACACCGGTGGGACCTAAAAACAGGAAGGAACCATTAGGGCGATTCGGATCCGACAGGCCGGCACGTGAGCGACGAATCGCGTTCGACACCGAGGCCACTGCTTCCTGCTGGCCCACCACACGCTTGCCCAGTGCTTCTTCCATGCGCAACAGTTTTTCCTTTTCACCTTCCATCATTTTCGATACCGGAATACCGGTGGCACGGGACACCACTTCAGCGATTTCCTCTTCGGTCACCCGGTTACGTAACAGGGTCATCTCCTGCATTTCGGCCTGGGAGGCCATATCCAGCTGTTTTTCCAGCTCGGGAATACGGCCGTACTGCAGTTCCGACATACGGGTTAAATCATTAGCACGACGGGCTGTGTCCAGTTCCAGGCGAGCCTGTTCCAGCTGTTCCTTGATGCTGGCGCTACCATGCAGTGCCGCTTTTTCAGACAACCAGACCTCTTCCAGCTGCTGGTATTCATTTTCCAGTTCATCGATTTCAACCTGCAATTTCGACAGGCGTTCTTTCGATGCCTTATCGTCTTCCTTGGCCAGGGCTTCCCGTTCAATTTTTAACTGAATCAGGCGTCGTTCGAGGCGGTCCATCACTTCCGGCTTGGAATCGATTTCCATGCGAATACGGCTGGCGGCCTCGTCGATTAAATCGATTGCCTTGTCCGGCAGTTGCCGATCGGTCACATAGCGATGTGACAGCACCGCCGCCGAAACAATCGCCGGGTCGGTAATGTCCACACCATGGTGAACTTCGTAACGTTCTTTTAAACCACGAAGAATCGCGATAGTGTCTTCCACTGACGGTTCATCCACCAGCACTTTCTGGAAACGGCGTTCCAGCGCGGCATCTTTTTCAATGTATTTGCGGTACTCATCCAGCGTGGTCGCGCCCACGCAATGCAACTCACCGCGTGCCAGTGCCGGCTTTAACATATTGCCCGCATCCATCGATCCTTCCGATGCACCGGCGCCGACCATGGTATGAATTTCATCAATAAACAGAATGATCTGACCTTCCTGTTTTGCCAGGTCGTTAAGCACCGCTTTCAGGCGCTCCTCGAATTCACCGCGGAATTTGGCGCCGGCAATCAGCGCCCCCAGATCCAGTGATAACAGGCGCTTGTTTTTCAAACCGTCCGGCACTTCACCGTTAACGATACGCTGCGCCAGGCCTTCGACTATCGCCGTTTTACCCACACCCGGCTCACCGATGAGTACCGGGTTGTTTTTGGTGCGCCGTTGCAGCACCTGTACCGTGCGACGAATTTCTTCATCCCGGCCAATCACCGGGTCAAGTTTGCCCTGTTCTGCACGCTCGGTTAAATCGATGGTGTATTTTTCCAGCGCCTGACGCTGGTCTTCCGCATTCGGGTCTTTCACGCTCTGCCCGCCGCGAATTTTATCAATCGCCTCCTCCAGTGCTTTTTTCTCCGCACCGAATTCACGCAACAGTTCACCTACCCGTGATTTGTCGTCCACACAGGCCAGCAGAAACAGTTCGCTGGAAATGTATTCATCCTTGCGCTGCTGTGCCAGCTTGTCGCAGAGATTGAGCACACGGCCCAGGTCATTGGACAGGTGCACATCACCGGCATTGCCTTCGATCTGCGGCATATGCTCAAGCACTTCACCCAGTTTGGAGCGCAGGCCGTTGACGTTGACATTGGCCATAGTCAACAGGTGGCGCACCGAGCCGCCGTCCTGATCCAGCAGGGCGAGCAACAGGTGAGCAGGCTCAATAAACTGGTGATCACGACCCACGGCGAGTGATTGCGCTTCTGACAGCGCAAGCTGGAATTTACTGGTTAATCTATCCATTCTCATGGCATAGCCTCATTTAATGTCTGTTTGCGAATATTAGCTAGCAGATGCGGTTAATCCCCATGATTTCAAGGGTGAACGGGAATTATGTTGTCGCGCGCGTTAATAGCTTGATCTGTAACAACTAATTCGTCCGCCATAAGCGGTGACGAATCAGATGGCAAACGCCACAGGGATTACTTCGAGGGGTTAGTGGCAGACCGGCTACACAGGGCGATCAGTTCATCAGCCATCATCGGCTTGCCCAGCAGATAGCCCTGGGCGATATCGCAGTTATTCTGCTCAAGAAAATCCCAGTGGGCCTGGGTGGACACTCCTTCGGCGATCACCTTGATACCCAGCTTTTGCGACATGGCAATCACCGCAGCGGAAATTTCCATATCGTCGCGGTCATGGGGGATATCAGTGATAAAGGCTTTATCAATTTTCAGCGCGTCAATCGGCAGGCGCTTGAGGTAGTTTAACGAGGAATAGCCAGTGCCGAAATCATCGATGGCAATCGATATACCCAGTGCCTTAATACGATCCAGCAAGGCCACCGCATGATCAATCTGTTCCATCAATGTGGTCTCGGTAATTTCCAGCTCCAGCTGTACCGCCTTGAAATCGGTTTCGGCGAGCACGTCCTGAATGGTTTCAATTAAATCCGGATCCCGGAACTGACGGGTCGACAGGTTTACCGCCAGCGCCAGGTGACAACCCGCCTGCTGCTGAATTTTTTTCACTTCCTTGCAGGCAGCTCGCAATACCCACTTACCCAGTTTAATCATCAGTCCGGCGGTTTCCGCAATGGGGATAAAATAATCCGGCATTAACTCGCCCTTGGTGGGGTGATTCCAGCGCACCAGCGCCTC
>JBFFND010000355.1:0-3037 GCA_041563375.1 Gammaproteobacteria bacterium
ACCGGCAGTGGCAGCGACCTTGTCTACTGTCTGCTCGCGGTTTTGCAGGTAGCTACCGGTCAGCTTTTTCGCCAGCAGGCCATTGTATTTAACCAGAAACGGGGTGGCGATCATGGTGAGAATCACGGTCGCCAGCAGCAGCTGGGATTCGGCTTCCGGCAGCAGGTTGTAGCTGGCCGCCAGAGCCATCACCGCAAAGCCGAACTCGCCGCACTGTGCCAGCACCAGGCCGGTGCGCAGTGACACGCCACTGTCTGCTCGGGTAACCAGTCGACTGAGCAGCATAATGATAAAGGCCTTGCCAATAATCACCGCAACGGCCAGCACGATCGCCCAGTGCAGGATTGGCAGCAGGCTGTCGAAATTCAGCATCATGCCCACGGTGATAAAGAACAGCCCAAGTAATACATCGCGGAAGGGGCGGATATCATTTTCAATCTGGTGTTTGAACTCGGTTTCGCTCAACATCATGCCGACCAGAAATGTTCCCAGTGCCATGGACAGACCTGCGGATTCGGTGGCCCAGGCCGAGAGCAGTGCGACCAGCAATACCGCCAGGGTAAACAGCTCGGCAGAGTGGGCAGAGGCAATTTCATGGAAAATCGGGCGCAGCAGCCAGCGGCCGATTGCCAGCATCACCACGGTGACCACCACACCCATGGCAAAGCTGTAGCCCAGGTCGAGCATAAAGGCGGTGTCACTGTCACTGGCCAGTGCGGGAATAATCACCAGTATGGGCACCACAGCTACATCCTGAAACAGCAGAATGGCGATGGAGGCGTTGCCATGGCGCGAGTCGGTTTCCAGCTGTTCCCCCAGCTGTTTGATCACGATGGCGGTGGATGACAGCGCAATTACACTGCCGATCACAAAGGCGGTTTCTTCACTGGTGCCCAGCAGCCAGGCGGTGAGGCTGACCACCACCAGGGTAATCATCACCTGTGCGCTGCCCAGGCCGACCACTGCACGGCGATTGGAGATCAGTTTATTGAGCGAGAACTCAAGCCCCAGGCTGAACAACAGAAAGGCAATGCCTACTTCAGCGAGAAAGTGCAGGGTATCGGAATGCTGGACCAGGCTGGCGGCATGTGGCCCCAGCAATGCACCTACAGTCAGATAGGCGAGGATGGGCGGCAGCTTGATGCGACGAAAAAAGGCAACCGCAATCACCGATATCGCCAGCAGAATGATCGTATCACTCAGTGCAGTGTGCATAAAATAGCTTCAAAATTAGGCAGTTAACTGAATCAGGGCTTTAGTGTATCAGCAAAGTTATTTGAAGTGTCTAACTTCATCTTATCTGCGTGCCAGAGGGAGGTCGTTTTAATTGCAGCGCAATCGCACAGCAGATAAACAGGCTGCCTAATTGAGATTTTCGGCAGCATCCAGCGTATTAAGCAGCAGTACAGCGACGGTCATCGGTCCTACGCCACCGGGTACCGGGGTAATCCAGGCCGCATGTTTTGAGGCTTCGGTGAAATCGACATCGCCACACAGAGTGCCGTCCGCCTGGCGGTTAATGCCCACATCGATCACTGTGGCGCCATCTTTTATCCATTCGCCCTTCACCAACCCCGGTTTGCCCACGGCAACCACCACGATATCAGCGCGACGCACATGGTCTTCCAGGTCACTGGTGAAACGGTGGGTGCTGGTTACCGTTGCGCCGGCAAGAAGCAGCTCCAGTGCGGCAGGGCGGCCCACATGATTGGATGCACCGACAATCACCGCATTGCGACCCTTATAGACCTCGCCGGTGGAGTCGAGCAGCAGTTTTACCCCATAGGGCGTGCAGGGACGCAGTGCCGGCTTGCGTTGTGCCAGGCGACCCAGGTTGTAGGGGTGAAAGCCATCCACGTCCTTGTCGGAGGAGATACGCTCGATCACCGCCGATTCATCCAGACCTTCAGGCAGTGGAAACTGCACCAGAATACCGTGGATGTTCTCATCGGCATTGAGTTTGTCGATCAGTTCATCAAGCTCCTGCTGGCTGGTGCTGGCAGGCAGGTCATAGGCGGTAGAGATAATGCCCGCTTTCTCGCAGGCCAGCCGCTTGTTTCGTACATACACCTGCGAGGCCGGATCTTCACCCACCAGCACCACCGCCAGCCCGGGGGCCTTCTTGCCTGCGGCAAGGCGTGCTTCAACACGTTGTTTTATGGTGTTATGCAGGTTGTTGGCGATCTGTTTACCGTCGATAATTTTTGCTGGCATGGGTTTTGAAGAGTCCGGATAAAATGTGCGGCGAATTTTCTCATGCCAGGCCCCGCATGTACAAGTGGCGGTCTATAATAAAAAAGAGTTAAGTGAATGTTTGCAGAAGAATTTGTTGACCTCTAACGCGGATATGCGTAATATCCGCATCCTCATTTAGTGATGCGATAGCCGCTAATTGAGTGTTAGGCCAGCAGCTAACTGCAGACCATTGAGTCGGCCGAAACAGGACGAAAGTCTAACAAAAGAAGTATAGAAAACGGGGTATAGCGCAGTTAAGCGGAGCCTGCTTCTTTAGCGCAGGTGCTTTCTTTATTGTAAAACTCCATATACTGGAATAATGTATAGAAAAATTTCGGGGTATAGCGCAGTCTGGTCGCGCGCCTGCTTTGGGAGCAGGATGTCGGGAGTTCGAATCTCTCTACCCCGACCAGATTTGAATTGGCTGGTCATAGCGCACTAAACGCGCTGATCAGTTAATTAGAAGGATAGAGAGATGAGAACGGGAGAGTTCGAGCAAATTGCCGGGAGCAATTTGCAGGCTGCGAAGCATCACCCGCAGGGCAAAATACAAGGATGTATTTTGTAATCTCTCTACCCCCCGGCCTGTTTTACGGGCCAGATTTGAATAGTTGATCATAAGCCGCAAGCGCACCGATCAGCTGTTTCACGTTCAGTTGCTACAGGCACTGATCAGTTTTGAATTAACTGACTTTTGTATCAGCAATAACCAGTTAAACACTGCGCCCGTAGCTCATCTGGATAGAGCATCGGCCTTCTAAGCCGAGGGTAGCAGGTTCGAGTCCTGCCGGGCGCGCCATAT
>JBFFND010000356.1:0-3020 GCA_041563375.1 Gammaproteobacteria bacterium
AGGTGATTCACCGTGGCATACACCATTTTCTGCTCTGCCAGCATGCTTTTGCCCTCAAACGCATCACTGATAACCGTCGCTTCCAGGTTGCAGCCTTCGCCTGTAATAATCGCTTCCGCGCCTTCAACACCGTCTTCTATCAGCTTCTTTACATCTTCCGGGGACATGGGATTCTCTAGTAATAATTAACAGAAGCTGAATGTTACACCGCCAGCACCGATTTTCAACCGCCATTCCCTGTGGGATTGCCTGATCAACTCATCGCCAGCCCGGCTGTTATGTTCAGGCTAAGGGTATGATGGGCGACAAGCGCGGCGATTCACGTTAGCATTAGCCCCCGTTTTCACTTAAGCCATCATTCATGCACGATTCCACCCTCGACGCCTCGATCACCCCTGTTTGCAGCCTGCTGTATTGCCGCCCCGGCTTTGAAAAGGAAACAGCTTCGGAGATCATGCAATTGACGCAGAAGCGCGGCATTAACGGTTATATCAAGGCTCGCGAGGACACTGGCTATGTGGGCTTTTATCCCACCGACGGCCAGAGCCTGCAGGCACTGAATCAGGCAATCGACTTCAGCAAACTGATTTTTGCGCGGCAGTGTGTACAGGTCTGCCGGATTATCCAGGATCTGCCACAGCAGAACCGTGTGACGCCGTTGCTGCAGGCGATTCAATCACTGCAGCTGGCATTCTGCGATGTCTGGCTGGAAACCCCCGACACCAACGACGGCAAGCAGCTCAGCGGCTTCTGTAAAAAATTTGCCACACCACTCAATCGTGAACTGGAAAAAGCCGGGCTGGTTGATCCGCGCAGTGCGTGGCGTTTGCACCTGTTTTTCCTGGATTCATCCCATGTGTATATCGGCCTCACGCATATTGATAACAGTTCACCTTACGCTATGGGCATACTGCGTTTACGCATGCCCGGTGCCGCACCGAGTCGCTCAACCCTGAAGCTGGAAGAGGCGATTAAAACCCTGCTCAGCGAAGCTGAACAGGCCCGCTACCTGGCCAATGGCATGACCGCGGTGGATCTGGGGGCCTGCCCCGGTGGCTGGACCTGGCAGCTGGTACAGCGGGATATCCGCGTGAATGCGGTGGACAACGGCCCCATGGACAGCAAGCTGATGGCCAGCGGCATGGTGGAAGAAATCAAGGCGGATGGCTTTAAATACCGCCCCGACAAACCGGTGGACTGGCTGGTGTGCGATATGGTGGAACGGCCGATGCATATCACCCGCCTGATCTGCCGCTGGCTGATTGAGGGCGACTGCAAATACGCGCTGTTTAACCTGAAGCTGCCGATGAAAAAGCGCTACGACATGGTAATGGAGTGCAAGCAGTTTATACAGGATGCGCTGGACGAGCAGCAGCTGCACTACCGCCTGCGCATCAAGCACCTGTACCACGACCGCGAAGAGGTCACCTGTTTGCTGATGCTGGTATAAAACCTGCGCTGCAGGTGAAAGATTCAGGCAGCTTACTGGGCCGTCCAGCCGCCATCGGCCAGCAATGGATGGCCGGTGACAAAACTGGATTGCTCGGAACACAGCCAGAGAATGGCGTCGGCCATTTCCTCCGGCGTGCCCATGCGCCCTACCGGTTCGTTCTGCAACAGTACCGGCTCCAGCTCCGGTGCATCTTTTAACATGTTTTCCACCATCGGCGTGCGAATCACCCCGGGGCAGACCGCATTCACCCGGATGCCCTGCCTGGCATATTCCAGCGCGGCGGTGCGGGTCAGCTGAATCACCCCACCCTTGGACGCACAATAGGCCGGCAGGCCCTGAAAACCGATTACCCCCGCCACCGAGGCCAGGTTCACAATCGCGCCACTGCCCTGCCTGAGCATCTGCTGGATTTCATATTTCATACACAGCCAGACGCCTTTCAGGTTGATGGCAATGGTGCGATCCCAGTTATCTTCGCTGCACTCGGCGGTGGGGGCATGCTCGCCGTCTATACCGGCATTATTCACCGCACAGTCGAGCCGACCGTAATGCGCCACGGTTTTTTGCAGCATGGCCTCAACATCGGCATTGCTCGACACATCGGCTTTAATAAACAGCGCATCACCGCCTGCCTGTTTAATTTGTTCAACCACGGCCTCGCCTTCTGCCTGTTTTACATCGGCAACCACCACCTTTGCACCCTGCCCGGCAAAGGCCATCGCCGTGGCATAACCGATTCCCAGACTGGCACCGGTAACCAGTGCCACCTTGTTGTTAAATGTCTGTTGCATGGCTCATCCTCCTGGTTGTATTGCACGGGCTGAAACACCCACCCGGGTGTGAGTGCCAATTACTATCCTACGCCGATCACAAGCCACAACCAATGATTTGTCACAGGGCAAACCCTCTGGGGCCCTGTCGATTCCACACAGAATCAGCCGCCAGCAACCATGCAGACACAATGGATAAATTTTCGCCATAAACCACCGATTTATCGCCAGATGGTATTGCGAATAATTATCAATTGCATTATTGTACACGCTGTTTATCAACGGTGAGCATGCCCCCAGGCCTCACACAATTGCTTAACCCAACAGGACACCATTATGAAATTTTCTGCCGTATTGCTCAGCGCCAGCCTCGCATTTACCACACCAGGCGCAGTGTTTGCCAGTGATGATGACCGCCCCGGACACTTTGAAGGCGAACCCTCAGAAACCCTTGAACAGGCTGTGCGTAATTTTTCCGAGTACAACCAGAAACTGGCTGGCATGCTGCAACAACAAAACCTGAGCGCGGAAGATATATACAAGATTCACAACCTCACCTACACCCTGGAAAATGCACTGCATAAAATCGAGGATGAAGTTGAAGAACTGGAAGAGGTACTGGAAGAGGTGCACAAGGCGTCTGAACGTGCCGATGCTGATACAGTGAGCACTCGGGGCAAGGTGTACCTGGAAAAGGCGCAAACACTGATCAAGTGATGCGTGAGCAGCTATCAGCTGGTACCGCTTTTCCTGCTCCCACCCTACGTTAATGTAAATCGCTTTTTGTAGGGTGGGGG